>JAPLSK010000181.1:11931-21129 GCA_026398675.1 bacterium
GGCTGGGCGGTGGATTCACCCTCTACCCCACGCCCGCTCTCACCCTGGACTACGACCTGGGCTGGGGCCGCGAGCTGGGGACCCTGGAGGATGGGCGGCCCGAGCTGGCCGGCTGGCTGGACCACCTGGGACAGATCGCCTGGCGGGAGAACGATTGGAGGCTGTCTTTGCGCTACAGCCACGAGGACGCCTTCGACAACCGCGAGGGTGAGCTGAACCCGGGGTCGAGCGACTCCGGGCGCCTGGAGGCCGGTCTCGAACCCTGGTCCGGGGCGCTGACCGTGAACGCCGTCTACGAGCTGGCCCGCCGCTGGAGCTACCCCCTGGTCGAGCAGTTCATCTACGCCCCCGACGGGGAGGGCAGCTACCGCCGCGAGCCGGACCCCGACGACCCCGAGGGCTGGATTTACATCTTCGACCCCGGCGACCCTGAGGCGTACTACGACCGGGAGCTGCTGCCGGCCGGGGAGCCGGTGCGGGCGATAAGCGTTTCGGGGGGCGTTTCCGTGGGCCTGGCCCCCTGGCGGGCCATAGAAGACGACTGGGCCAGGCTTTTCGAGCTGGAGCTCGAGGCGCGGGCCGACGACGAGGGGGAGGGCGGGGACCCCCTGGACCGGGCCCTGTTCTCCGACCTCCTGGGGACCGGGACGCTCGACGGCTCGGTGTCCTCCCGGGCGGGTCTGACCCTCTTCCCCACCGCGGCGCTGGGACGGCTGAAGGCGACCTACTCCTGGCGCGAGGGGCGCGACAGGCGCATCATCCCCCGCGACGAGCGCTACGGCTCCCGGGACCTGGACTTCACCGGGCAGGTGAACCCGCTGGACTGGCTGCGGTTCTGGGGCGGCGGGAGTTTCGGGTGGGAGTGGCGGCGGGGGGCGCTGTCCTACTTCGGGGCGGGGGACGCGGACCGCGACGTGGATAGCTGGCAGGCGTGGTTCGAGCCGCGGTTCATTCTCGGGGCGTGGCGGCCGAGGATTCGCGCGGCGCGCGAGGTGAGCGTGCAGACCGCCTACGCCGGGGTGTCGGAATTGGCGAGCTGGGAGCTCACCCCGGCGCTGGAGCTGCGCATCGGCGGCCTGGGGGATTTGAGCCTGTCGTACCGCTGGCGGTCGAACGAATTGACCGGGCCGCCAACCACCGAGTCGCTGGTCTACCGGCGCCCGGGGGTGGATCATTACTGGCAGGCCTCGCTGCGGATAAGCATCCAGCAGTACGTGGCGATAACGTTTTCGTACACCGGGGAGGCCGAGCCGGGGCGGGAGACGGTGCACCGGGGGGAGATTTCGGCGAAGGTGTTTTTCTAAAAGGCGGCACCTCTGCGAGCCGCCTTTATCACGTTCCCTACCTCGACCCTCACCCCTACCCTCTCCCTGGAAGGGAGAGGGAGAGGATGTAGGGCGGGGATTCTATCCCCGCCGCTTTTTTCTAAGGCAGCCCTCACCCCTATCCCCTCTCCCACTGGGAGAGGGGGACTGCGTCGACCCTCACCCCCACCCTCTCCCTAGGAGGGAGAGGGGGAACGGGCGGTCCGTGCCTCGCAAATTGCGATGACGTAGGGGCGGGTCTGGCGACCCGCCCGCGGGCGACCGTGGACGGTCGCCCCTACGTGATATCGTTGTGTTTCGCAACGTAGGGCGGGGATTTTAATCCCCGCCGTTTCACCCCTCACCCCAACCCTCCCCCCCGAGGGGGGAGGGGGTCGTTAAGCGACCCGCCCGGTTACCTCGGTTCCTTCAACTGCGGCTGGCCGTCGAGCCAGACCTGGGCCACCTTGTCCCGGATGTCCAGCGGGTCGCCGTCCACCAAAAGTAAATCCGCCCGCTTCCCCTCCTCGATGCTCCCCAATTCCTTGTCCAGCCCCAAAAGCTCCGCGGGATTCAGCGTCATCGCCCGGAGCGCCACGTCGGCGGGCAGGCCGTGGCGCACGCAGAGCGCGGCGCTGTTGGCCAGCCACTGCACCCCCCAGGTGGCGTCGGTCTGGATGCAGACCCTGACGCCGGCGGCGTGGAGAATCGCGGCGTTGGCCGGGTTGACCCCCATAAGCTCGGCCTTGTAGCGCATCTCGATGAAGTGCGGCCCCAGGACGCAAAACACGCCCGCCTCCGCCAGCTCCTTTACCACTTTATACCCCTCGGTGCAGTGCTCGAGGGACATCTCCAGGCCGAACTCGTCGCGGATGCGCAGGGCGGTGAGGATGTCGTCGGCGCGGTGGCAGTGGCAGCGCGCGGTGAGCTTGCCCTCCAGCACCGGCAGCAGCGCCTCGTGCTTCAGGTCCACCTCGAAGGGGGCCACCGGCTCGCGGTCCTCGGCGGATTTTTTCTCCTGGGTCATTATCTGGGCGCCGTGGTGGAGCTTTTTGGCGGCGTAGTTGCGGGCGGCCTGGAGCGCCACGCGAAGGACGGCGGCGTTGGCCATGCGCGTCGCAGGCCGCTTTTTCTGCTCCACGCCGTAACTCACCTTGGGGTTGTACCCGAGCGCCATCTTCATCCCCACGGGGTAGGCGCGGATGAGCTCGACCACCGTGGCGCCCTTGGTGCGGATGGCGGCGACGGTGCCGCCGATGACGTTGGCCGACCCGGGCATGGTGGCCACGGTGGTCACCCCGGCGGCCAGTACGTCGGGGAAGGCCACGGCGTCCGGGTTCAGGGCGTCAATCACCCGCAGCTCCGGGGTCACCGGGTCGGTCATCTCGTTGCCGTCCCAGTTGTCCTCGCCCTGGGCCTCGTTGAAGACGCCGATATGGGCGTGGGCGTCAATCAGGCCGGGGACGAGGGTCATCCCCCGCGCCTCGATTCGCACCGCGCCGTCGGGGATCTTCACGTCTTTTTCGGGCCCCACGGCGACGATTCTCTCCCCAACTATTATCACGGTCCCCGGCTCGTAAACCGGACCGGAAACGGTGTGCACCCGGGCGCCGATGACGGCGGTCACTTTTTCCGCCATTTATCCTCCTTGAGCGGTTCCTGCCGGCGGGCGTGGACGCCCGCCCCTGCAAAATAATTTTCAGTCCAGAACGCGGCGGATGAGCGGCCGGCGCCCCGGCGGTTCGTCGCCCACGACCACCCCGCCCGAAAGCTGCCCCAGTGCCGCCCGGAGCCCGTCCTCGGTGGAGGCGTGGACGACGAGGAGCGGATCGCCCTCGGTCACCCGGTCCCCCGGTTTGGCGAAGAGCTCCACCCCGGCCTCGGGGTCCACTCGGTCCTCGACGGTGGAGCGCCCGGCTCCGGCGAGCCGCGCCGCCCGGCCGACGTTTCGGGCGTCCACCCGGCGCAGCCAGCCCGAGCGCGGCGCCTTCAGCTCCCCCGTGTGCGCTCCGCCCCGTTCTCTCCGGGCGAAGGCCGCCAGGTCGCCGCCCTGGGCCTGGACCATCCGCGCAAAAACCTCGCGCGCCGAGCCGTCGTCGAGTTTCCGTCGGGCCATATCCCGAGCCAGGGCGACGTTCTCCGCCAGCCCCGCCGCCTTCAGCCCCCGGGCGACGAGCTCCAGCGACAGCTCCCGCACCTCGGGAATCGCCTCCCCGGCGAGAACCGCCAGCGCCTCCTCGACCTCGAGGGCGTTGCCGACCTTTCTCCCCAGGGGGGAGCCCATATCGCTCAGGATGCAGACGCATCTGCGCCCGGCCGTCTCCGCCGCCCGCTTGATCCAGCGCGCCAGGCGCAGGGCCCGCGGCTGACTCGGGAAAAGCGCCCCCCGGCCGGTCTTCACGTCAATGATGAACGTATCCGCCCCGGCGGCCAGCTTCTTCCCCACGATGCTCGCCGTCACCAGGGGGATGGAGTCCACCGTGGCGGTCACGTCGCGCAGGTGATAGAGCCGGGTGTCGGCGGGGGCGATTTTTTCCGAGTGGCCGGCGATGAAGCAGCCCGTTTCGGCGAGAATCCGTCGGAACTCGTCCAGGGCGAGGTCGGTCCGGAATCCCGGCACGGCCTCGAGCTTGTCCAGTGTTCCGCCGGTGTGCCCGAGGGCCCGGCCGGACAGCTTGGGCACCGCGGCGCCGCACGCGGCCAGGAGCGGAACCGCCACCAAAGTGACGTTGTCCCCCACGCCCCCCGTGGAGTGCTTGTCCACCAGGGGGCGCCCGACGTCCGGCCAGGTGAGCCGTTCGCCGGAGTCCGCGATGGCCTCGGTGAGGGCGTACGTCTCCCGGAAATCCATCCCCCGCAGGTAGACGGCCATCAGGAGGGCGGCCGTCTGATAATCGGGCAGGCCGCCCCGGGTTACCGCCTGGACGAAGGCGCGCCAGGCGTCGGAGCTCCGGGACGAAGAACCCCCGCGCGTCGGTAAAACAGTAGCCGGTGAAGATGTGGGCCTCGCCCCCGACCAGGAGCAGGGTGGCCTCGTTGTAGGCCGGCTCCTCGCCCCCATCGGAACCGAGCTTGAGGTCGTGGTAGACGAGGGTGGCCGAGGGGTAGCCGTTCAGCTGCGGCATGACCTGATCGGAGAATATCGGATTCACGGCGTGGTTTTCGATGAGCTCCCGGAGGTCCTCGGCCAGAGCCCCGGTGGGATCCCGGCCCGCGGCGAGGGCGGCCGCCGTCCGCTCCGGGACGTCGGGCAGGCGGTACGCCTCCACGTAGCCCAGCTCGGATTCGTGGGCGGGATCGTCCAGGCGGACCAGGAACAGGTTGCCGGCCAGAGAGCGGTTCAGCCAGGCGCCGTTGGGGGTGACCGTCGAGTAGGGGTCCTCCTCGACGATTCTCCCCGGCCCGTAGAGCGCGGCGAAGTCGGTCTCGGCGGTGGCCGCCTCCGGTCCCGGGGGCTTCTCGACGGCTTGGTCGCCCTCGGCGAGGCGGGCCAGCGGGTCTTCTTTTTTCTTCTCGCCGCAACCGGCGGTCAACAAAAGGACCACGAGGGAGGGCAGTATCAGTCGTTTTCCCAGGGAACACATGTTCATAACGGTGTGAAAGGTTAGGGTTGCGGTTGTGTTCATTTCTGTCCGCCGGGGAAGACCCGGCGACCGTCCACGGTGAGGCTCCCCTTCAGCGCTTCGTACTCGGGCACCAGCTCCTCGGCTTTGTCCTCATAGCAGTAGAATGCCACGAGGTGCACCTCGTCGCCGGTGAGGACCAGGGAGACCTCGTTGTAGGTTTTCGCCGGGGTGTCGGCGTGGAGCTGCTGCTTGAAATCGAGGAAACGCCAGGCGACGGTGAGCGCCGGGTCGGTCGCGGTGACCGGTTGGGTGCCGATCCACTCCAGCTCCGGGCTGATCCGGGTCAGCTCCATCCGGAGCAGGTCGGACAGATCGGCGAGCACCCGCTCCTCGGCCCCGACGGAGCGGATCCAGTCCTCGGAGTCCAGGTAGCGGTCGTAGTACAGGCACTCCAGGTAGGCCAGCTCGTCATCGCTTTCGGCGGAATTGCGGCGGACGAAGAGGGCCGATTCGCCAGAGGCGTAGCTCGCTTCGCTCGGTTTGCCTTCGGTCGCAGGGGCCCCTTCGGGCGCAGTTACGCCGTTCCCCGAGTCCCCCACACTCCACGCGTCGTTGGGCGCACGGACGGCGTACCTTCCCGCGACGAGCGGCCCGCCCGGACCGAGCTCCCCGGCGCAGGCGCAGAGCGTCAACAGAATCGGCGCTAAAAACAGCAAACCGGCTTTTCCGGTTCCCCGCATTGCCCCCCTTTAGAGATTCCAGCCCTTGGGCATCTCGGTCAGGGATTCCAACTCATCCTCGCTCACCTCTCCGGTGGCGCCGTCCGCGGAGCCGCCCTGGTCGCATTCCGAAAAGCGGGGGAACACGATGCCGTCCACGAGGGCCTCTATCTCGGGGCGGACGAGCTCCTCCTCCTCGGCCAGGCAGCCCGTGTCCAGGAACCAGTAGCGGTTCTCCACGAAGTACAACCGGTCGAGGTGGAACTGGGCCTCGCCCGAAGTCTCGTCGTGGTAGGCGTACTGGACGGCCAGGTAGGGCTCGGAAAAAAGCGTCGGCTGTTCTCCCTCCAGGGCGGCCCGGGGCGAGATGCGGTCAATCTGCTCGCGCAACAGATCGGCGGCCGATTCGAGGAACCGGCCCTCGGTGCCCGAGGAGCGTACGACGTATTCGTCCTCGAACCCCTCCCCGGCGTAGTAGAGCTTGATCTCGCCCAAGAGGCTGCATCGGTAGTATCGGCGCAGGTATAGGGCGTCCTCGGCGGGCACTCGGACCCACTCGGCGTTGGGTGTGGTGGCCTGGATCAGGCCCCAGGCCATCGTTTCGCCGCCGGCGAGCGGCTCGGCGGCGCAACCCAGGAGCAACGCCCCCAGGGCCGCGGTCAGGAACGCACCGATCCTCGTCATCTCGCGCTACTCACCGCCCCCGTCGGGGGGCATGCCGGAATCGTCAATGTTTGTTGGGGCGCCGTCGTACACGCCGGTGCCCGGCGCGACGACGGTCCCCTCGGCCATCTTGATCACCGCAGGGGCCATCCGGCTCTCGTAGGCCGCCGGGACTACCGCCTCGATGTAGTAAGGCTGACCGGCGACTATCTGCTGGGCGTCGTAGTGGTACTCCTCGCCCAGCCCCATGTCCACGTGGTAGGCCCAGGCGGCGTAGGGGGATTCACCCTCGCGGGCGAAGCCGTCGCCGATGTAGTTCACCTCGAACCCGGTGAAGTACTCGTCCAGGAACACGCGGAGCTCGTCCTTGAGCTGAGCGGCCGTCTTCACGCCCTCGACGGGCTCGTCCACCCAGTAGAGCATCAGGCTGGCCATCTGGGCGAAGCCGTCGTAGGCGGTCAGGCTGGCGCCGCCGTAATCCTGCACGCCGATCCAGGGTCCGTCGCCCAGGGTGACGGTGAACCCGCCCAGGTCCGCGACGTCTCCGTCGTTATACCGGTCGGCCTCCCACTCGGGCAGCTCCACGCCGGTGAGAATCTCCGGCATCATTCCCTTGATCTCGTCGGCCTTCTCCAGGACGGTGTAGAAGTTGGCGGCGAAGATTTGGTCGCCCTGCAGGTAGAACGCGTCCAGGTTGTAGAAGCGCTGCGCGTCCTCACCCTCGTCCCCCAAGCCGAAGGCCTCGTCGGTGTAGTACCGACCGACCATCAGATAGGTCCCGGTTTCCCGGATGGCGTCGCCCATTTCGACGACCTGGTAGTTGTCCTGGATGTTGGAGTCGAGGAGCTCGGCTAGGGAGTCCATGGTATCCGCGAGGTCGGCGCGGCCCTCGGTCTCCGAGATGGGCGACACCTGAAAGGTGTAGACGCTCAAGCTGCCGAAATCGAAATCGGGGTTGTCGGGGTTTGGCCACCAGGCGTACAGCTCGCTCCCGTAATCCTCGTACTGCCAATCCGGTCCGGGAAGGGTCACCTTGACATCGCCCTCCCCGACACGGTCCCCCAGCGCGAAGGTGAGGGTAGCCAGCGCAAGCACCAACAGCGCTACGACACGGATCATTCTTCCTCCCTTGGTCCGACTGAGTTTACGAGCTCGGTCAATTCTTCGATCAGCCAATCCGGCGAGTCTGCGGGACAGCCGGCGTCAATGAAGTAGTAATCCTCGCCCACGGCCACGGTGGCGTCGCGGCGCCACACCGGCCGACCCGAGACCATCCCCCGGTAGCTCACGGCGGCGTAGGGAACCGGCGTCCGCCGGATATCCACCTGACCCAGGTACTCCACCTCACCGTAGAGGGCCTCGATTTCCCCCTTGAGCCCCTCGGAGAGGTCCGAGCCCTCGGCGCCCCCGGAGGCGGGACGGCGCACGTAGAGGTCCACCAGGGGCACCTCGTCCCGGGAGAGCAGCATCTCATCGGAGGTTTTCTCGGCGATCCACCCATCGCCGGGAACGGTCAGGGTGATTTTTTCGAAGTCCAGCTCCTGCCCCGTTTTCAGTTTCAGGACGGTCGGTTTCTCCGGCTCGATGCGCGCCGAGTCCAGCAGGGTCGCGAGCTCGCCGGTCAGTTTCGCCTCCTGGTCGGTGTAGCAGGAGAGGTCCAGGAATGCGTAGCGGCCGTCCACGTAGAAGACGGTGTCCAGGTTGTAGTAGCGGTCCTCCCCGAGCACGGAGCGGTACGAGTAGCTGGCGGCGAGGTACGGGTCCTCGCGGTAGTCCGGCCCGGAGATGAACTCGACGCCTGCGCCGGCGGTGAGCTCTATCTGGTCCCGCAGGCCCCGCGCCAGCTCCTCCAGGAACGCCTTCAGCTCGTCGGGTTTTTTCCGCAGGGTTTCGGTGTCGTAGTCGTCCCGGCCGTTGAAGTAGAAGCGGGCCACGGCCGCGGGCGCCGCCTCGCCCCGCTTGAGGGTGAGCATGCTGGAAAGCTCGTCGTCGCGATGCCAGAGCCTGGAGGGCGGCGCCAGGGAAAGCGCCCCCTGGGTCTCCACCCGCGGGCCAACCACTTCTTCGTGGGCCGGTTTCTCCGAAGGTTTTTCACCCTCGCCCGACTCCCCGCCGCAGCCGGCGGCGAGGACGATCAGCAGGGCCGGGAGTGGAAAAAAGCGTATTCTCTTCATCATGTTTAATTTACTTAAAGCTCAGCTCCCCGGCCAGACGGTCCAGCTCCGCCCCCAGGCGCTCCTCGACCTCCGGGGCGCAGGCCAGGTAGAGGAGGTACACGCCGTCGCGGGTCAAAAAAGCGTAGGCGCGGACGAGGGCGTAGCCGTCTGAGAAGAAGAGGGCCGCGCCCGGCTCCACCCCATCTGCGTCCAGCCGCTCCAGCCCGAAGACCTGGCCGTAGCGCGCCCGGCACTCATCGGCCAGGAACCGGACCAGCTCCTCCTGGATTTTATCCCGCTCGCCCCCGGCGACGGCCGCGGCCAGTCCGGCGTCGGGCGCCTTGAGCAACAGGGTCCCGGCGACGTCGCCCGCGTCCGACCGACCGTAGAGCGCCACCGCGCCTTCACCCTCGTTGACCGTCCAACTGCAAGTTACGCGGTCCGAGGGGGCGAAGAGGGTCAGCCCCTTCCAGGTAAAGGCGCCACCGTCCGGGAGCTCGACCGCGGCGGCGACCGCGCCGGCTGTAACGGAGAGCCATAAGAGCAACCACCGAAAACGGAGCGATGTCCCGGTGGACCTCAAAGTAGGGCATCCTCCCCGTCGAGGGGGACGGATTCGTAGCGGCCCTTGTCGTTTTTCCGCAGACGGAAGAGGGGCTGATCGGGGTCGTGGCCGGCAATCATCACCCAGCCCAGCTTCCACCCCTGCTCCAGGTAGGTGTTCTTCTGGTACATGGCCCGGACCGGGTCCAGGTCGTAGGCCATCACCCAGGGACCGGGGATGTGGGCC
>JAPLSK010000182.1 GCA_026398675.1 bacterium
CAGGCTTACGGGATCGCCCTCGCGGTCGGAAATCTTGTAGGCGACGGTGACGTCCTTGGTCTGCTCCGTGGTGATATCGGTGAGCTGGATGCTCGGCGGATCGGAGTTGTCCACCTGGAAGGGCGCCGTCTGGTCGGGGGCGCCGGTGTCGTTGTCCGCCGGGGTCAGGCGGAAGACGACGGTGGTCGAATCCAGGGTGTCGATGTTGGACTTGGAGTTCCACACCAGGCTGCCCGAGTAGGAGGTGGACGGTATCTTGGTAATGGTGCCGGTGACAGCGGCCTCTTTCCAGGTCACGCCGCCGTCAACGGAGTACTCGGGCGTCAGGCTGATCGGATCGCCCTCGCGGTCCGAAATCTTGTACGCGATAGTGACGTTCGTCGTCTGCTCGGTGGTGATGTCGGTAAGGACGATGGACGGCTCGTCGGAGTTGTCCACCTGGAATACGCCCGTGGAGACCGGCTCGCCGGTGTCGTTATCCGACGGCGTCAGACGGAACTGCACCTCGAAGAGGTCCAGCATGTCCACATCGGACTTGGAATTCCACACCATGGACGCCGAGTAGTCGAGCGTCGCGATGTCCTTGGTGCGGCCCGTGACCGTCGCCGACTCCCAGGTCTTGCCGCGGTCGCGGCTGAACTCGGGTTTCAGGGAAATCGGGTCGCTCTCGCGGTCCGAAATTCTATATGCGATGACGACGTCGGCCGTCTGCTCGCCCTCGGGGGTCACCAGGACGATGGTCGGAACGTCGGAGTTGTCCAGGCGGAAGGGCCCGGTCACCGCGGCGGCGCCCACGTCGTTGTCCGAGGGAGTGAGCCGGATGGTGACCGTCTCCAGGTCCACCATGTCGGTGTCGTGCTTGGAGTTCCACTCCAGCTTGCCGGTATAGCCGGCGGGCTGGATGCCGTTGGGCTGGCCGATGTCGGCCAGGGCGGTGATGGTGGCCTCGCTCCAGGTCTTCCCTCCGTCGGAGGACCACTCGGGAACGAGGGTGACGGGATCGCCCTCGCGGTCGGAAATCCGGTACTCCACCTTCACGTAGCCGCTCTGATCCGCGGTTATCGGGGTGAGGGCCACCGTCGGCGCGTCGGAGTTGTCCACCTGGAAGTTCGAGGTGGCGTAGGGCTCGCCCGTGTCGTTGTCCGAGGGGGTAAGCCGGAACTGCACGCCGGAGAGGTCGAACTGATCGGTGTCGGACTTCGAGTTCCACACGAGGGAACCCGCGTAGCCGGACTGGGCGATGGCCTCCGTCTTTCCGGTCACCGTCGCCGGTTCCCAGGTCTTCCCGCCGTCGCGGCTGAACTCGGGCTTCAACGAGATAGGATCGCCCTCGCGGTCGGAAATCTGATACGCGATGGTCACGTCCTTGACCTGCTCGCCCGAGGGGGTGGCGACGGTTACGGACGGCACGTCGGAGTTGTCCACCTGGAACGGGCCTATCTCGAAGGACTTGCCCTCGTCGTTGTCGAAAGGACGCAGGCGGAAGTGGGTCTGGAAGTTGTCCACCCGGTCCATGTCCACCGCCGACTGCCAGGTGAGGCGCCCCGTGTAGGCCGTCTTGGGGATGGCCTCCACGGCGCCGGAGACGGTGGCCGGTTTCCATGTTTTTCCGCCGTCCGGGGAGTATTCGGGGACGATGGACAGGGGATCGCCCTCCACGTCGGCCAGGTTGTAGGAAACGACCACGTCGCCGGCCTGCTCTGCGGTTATGGCCGCGATGGTCACGCTGGGCTCGAAGGAGTTGTCCACCTGGAAGGGCTTGTTCTGGCCGCTTTCGCCGACGTCGTTGTCCGACGGGGTGACGCGCAGGACGACCTGGCTGGAGTCCACCCCGGGAATGTCGGAGACCGAGTTCCAGACGAGGCTTCCCTCGTAGGGGGTGGGGCCGACGCGATCGGTCGCGCCGGTGACCGTGGCCGGCTTGAAGGTGGCGCCGCCGTCCAGCGAGTACTCCACCTTCAGTTTCACGTAGTCGTTCTCCCGGTCGTTGACGTTGTACACCACGTTCACGTCGCCCGTCTGCTCGCGCTCGTAGTCGGCGACGTTCACCTTCGGCACATGGTTGTTGTCCACCTGGAAGGCGGGCGTGATGCCCGGCTGGCCGGTGTCGTTGTCCTCGGGGGTGATGCGGAAGACCACCTGAGAGGAGTCCAGACCGTCCATGTCCGCCACCGATTCCCAAACGAGCTCGCCGGTGTAGGCGGCGATGGTGAGGCCCTTGGTGGTGGCCTCCTTCCAGGTGGCGCCGCCGTCGGTGGAGTACTCGGGCAGGATGGCCGTGATGTCGCCCTCGTCGTCGAAGAGGGAGTAGTGGATGACGACGTCGCCCTCCTGCTCGCCCTGGACGGGGTCCAGCTTGGCGCTTGGGACGGCGTTGTTGTCGAGGTGGAAGGGTCCGACCCTGACCTCCGCGCCCGGGTCGTTGTCCGCCGGGGTTAGCCGGAAGACCAGGGTGTTCAAGTCGGCGCCCAGGAGGTCCGTCTTCGAATTCCAGACCACGCGGCCGTGGTAGAGCTCCGGCGTCAGCTTGGTCAGTTGGCCCGTGGTGGTGGCGGGCTCCCAGTAGTTGCCGCCGTCCTGGGAGTACTCGGCCTTGAGGGATAGCGTGTCACTCTCGACGTCGGCCAGGGTGTAATCGAAGGCGATGTCGTCGGTCTGCTCGCCCGTGAGCACCGTGGCGATTTTGATGGTGGGCTCGAAGCTGTTGTCCACCTGGAAGGCGCCGATGGAACCGCTCGTGCCCTCGTCGTTGTCGAAGGGCCGGATGCGGAAGTGGATGTCGGTCTGGTCGGTGCCGCCCGTGTCGGAGGCCGAGTTCCACACGATGGTGCCCGCATAGGCGGAGGAGGGAATGCCCGTGGTCTGCCCGGTCACCGTCGCCGGCTTGTAGGTTGCGCCGTCGTCGTCGGAGTACTCGCTGACGATGGAAAGCGGGTCCCCCTCGCGGTCGGCGAGCTTGTAACTGATGGGGATGTCGGCGGTCACCTCTTGGGTGACGGCGGTGAGCATGACCGACGGCGGCTGGGAGTTGTCCACCCAGAACGCACCGGTCTGGGCGGCGTCTCCGGTGTCGTTGTCGCTGACGGTGAGCCGGAAGACTATGTTCTTCTGGTCGCGACCGTCGAAGTCTTTGATGGAGTTCCAGGTTATCACGCCGCGGTACGCGTCGGGTCCTATCCCGGTGGTCGTACCGGTCACCGCGGCCGGCTTGAAGCTCGCGCCGCCGTCGTCGGACCACTCGGCGTGAATCGCCAGCATGTCGTGCTCGCGGTCGTCCAGGACGTAACTGATCGGGATGTCCGCGGTGGACTCCGCGATGATGTTGTCCACCACGAGGGTCGGCGTGGCGTCGTTGTCCAGGCGGAAGGCCAGGGTGGTGGAGGGCGATTCGCTGACGTCGTTGTCCTGGGCGGTAAGACGGAGCATCGTCCGCGGAGAATCCACCTGGTCGGCGTCTATGACCGAAAGCCAGGTGACGGTCAGGCTCGGTAATGCCGAGTTGTATCCGCGGACGAGGGATTTGTCCAGCGGCTCGATGGACTCCTTCGTCGTGGCCGGTCTCCAGGTGGAGCCGCCGTCGGTGGAGTAATTGAGGACGATGTCGCAGATGTCGTTCTCGTGGTCGGATATGGAGAAGGTCAGCAGAACCTCGCCCGCAACCTCCTGGGCGATGTCCACCACGTGGGCCGTCGGCGGGGCGTTGTTGTCCACCTGGAACGGGACGGTGTCGTCCTCCTCACCCTCGTCCAGGTCGCTGGCGATGATGCGGAACTGGATGGCCGACTCGTCCAGAGTGGGCAGGTCCTTGTCGTAGCGCCAGACCAGGAGGCCCTTGGACCCGTCCGGGGAGGAGGGGACGCCGGATATCTTGCCCTCCACGGTGGCCTCGGACCATGTCTGGCCGAAATCCTTGGAGAAGTAGCACGCCAGGCTGCAGGAGTCGCTCTCCTCGTCCATCACCTCGAAATTGACGTCCACTTTGCCGTACTGCTCGCCGGTGAGGTTCTCCACGTACATCGTCGGCGGCTGGTTGTTGTCCAGGACGAAGGGGCCGAGCACGGCCCGCTCGCCGGTATCGCGATCCGAGGGGGTGACGGAGAAGAGGCACTTTTCGATATGCTGGTTGGGCAGGTCGGCCATGGAGTCCCACCACAGTTGGTCGGTGTAGTGGGCCTTGTCTATGTAGTCGGTGTTGCCCTCGATCCAGGCCTTGTGCCAGGAGGCGCCGCCGTCAATGGAGTACTCGGCCACGAAGGAGAGCTCATCCGCCTCGTCGTCCGCAAGCACGTAGTCTATGAAGACGTCCTCGGTCTGCTCGCCCTCCAGCGGCTCGAAGGCCACGCGGGGCGGGTTGTTGTTGTCCAGGTGGATGATGGGGGACTCGATGGCGCGCCCCAGGCCCGAGTGGTCCTTGGGCATGAGCTTGATCTTGACGTCGGTGTCCTCGAAGTGGTCCAGGTCGTCCCGGCTGTGCCAGGTGAGAGTGCCGTTGTACTGGCTCTTGGACAGCCCCTCCACCTGACCGGCGGTCGTGGCGTACTGCCAGTAGAGGCCCGAGTCGACGGTGAACAGCACCTTGAGGTCCACCGGGTCGCTCTGACGGTCCTCGATGTGGTAGTGGATGACGACGTCGCCGGTCTGCTCGCCCTCGATGGGGTCAATGGTGACATTGGGCACCTCGCCGTGGCCGTAGAGGGTGACGTGGGAGGGGTTGTTCAGGAACATGGGCCAGGGCTGGTTCGTCGCGCGATAAGACCCGCTCCCCATCTCGATGCATTCGATTTTCCCGGCGAAGTTCGTGCCATAGACTATCTCGGTGGCTCCGTTCCCATCCAGGTCGCCGATGGCGGGGGTGCTGCGGATGGGGAAGCCCTGCATCCCGGTCCAGGGGAAACCGGAGACCTCGAGGCCGGTGGTCTCCCAGGCGTAGATGACGCCGTCCTCGGCGCCGACGACGATGTCTATGTAGCCGTTGCCGTCTATGTCGCCGATACTGGTCGAGCCCTTGATCGGGGAGGGAGAGCCGCCGTCCACCGGGGTGGCCTCGAGGGGGAAGCCGGGCACCGAACGCCCGTCCTCCTTGAAGGCGTACACGCGTCCGTCGCCCGAGGCGATGACCACCTCCACAACGCCGTCTCCGTCCACGTCGGCAAAGGCGGGCGACGATTGGAAGATGCGGTACTCGGTGGTCACCGGCCAGCCCGGCATGAGCATCCCGTTGGGCTTCCAGGCGTAAACCTTAAAGTCGTAACTGCCGACGACTATTTCCAGGTACCCGTCGGAGTCTAGATCGCCCAGGGCCGGCGAGCTCTTCACGGAGAAATCGGTGTGCTGGGGCCAACCCTCGAGGGTGGTGCCGTCGTTGTTGAGGGCGTGGACGACACCGTTGTCGTCTCCGATAACAATCTCCAGCTTGCCGTCGTCGTCTATGTCGCCCACGGTGGGGGAGCTCTCGCTGGGCGCGCCCAGGTTGTAGGGGAAGCCGGAGAGAGCGTTGCCGCGGTAGTCCCAGCCGTAGAGGTTGCCGTCCTGGCT
The DNA here is from genome assembly GCA_026398675.1 of bacterium. Classification (NCBI taxonomy): domain Bacteria; species bacterium. Next base: position 5,536 of record JAPLSK010000182.1, read on the forward strand.
GGCGATGAAGACGTCCGCGAGGCCGTTGTCGTCCATGTCCGCGATGACCGCGGAGCCGCGGACGGGACCCCCGGTGGTCTTGGGCCATCCCGGGACGCTGGTGCCCGAGTTTTCGACGGCGTACACCTTGCCGTCCTCGGAGCCGAAAACTATCTCGGGTCGGCTGTCCCCGTCTATATCTCCCGCCGCCGGCGAACTGAAAACGGGTCCGCCGGTCTGGACGAACCAGGAGATGAGGAAGGAGCCGCCGCTCGAGCGGTAGGCATAAACGCGGCCGCCACCGGAACCGATGACGACCTCGGGGTGCCCGTCGCTATCAAGATCCACTAGGCAGGGGCTGGACTCTACGACCTGGTCGGCTTCGAGGTCGGCGTCGGTCCGCGCCACCCACTTCGAAGTGACGCCCAGGGCCGACGTCGTCAGGAGGAAGGTCAGGATGACAACCGCGGGGATACCGAGCGACGACCTGTGGGTAAAATTCATAGGTTGACC
>JAPLSK010000183.1 GCA_026398675.1 bacterium
AGGCTCAAGCCGCGCCGGCCGCGTTCAAGCCGGCGACATACCCCGAGGACCAGGCCCACTGGAGGTTGAACCCCCCGCACTCCCCGCAGACATCGAGAACCTCTCCCGCGAAGAAGAGGCCGGGGTGCCTCCGGCTCCCCAGGGTCTTCGGCTCCACCTCCGCGGTATCCACGCCGCCGAGCGTCGCCGCCGCCTCGTCCCACCCCAGGGTACCAGTGCAGACCAGAGGGTACGACTTCAGGAAGCCGACCAGCAGCTCCCGCAACTCCCCCCGCATCTCCCCGAGAGACCCGCCGGGATCAATCCCCTGCTGGCGGAGCACCGCCGGAAAAACCTTCCGCGGCAGGACGCCCAACAGGAGATTCCCCAGCTCGCGTTTGGGGTGTTCCTCGGCGCGCGATTGCAGGAACGTGGACAGCTCTTCAGGCCCCATCTCGGGCAACAGGTCGAGTTCCAGGTCCATCGGGCCGCCTTCGATGGCCAGCCCGATTTCCACGGAGAGTCCCAGGGCCAGCGGACCGGAAACGCCGTAGTGGGCGAACATCAGCTCCGCGGGCCCCGCCTCCAACCCAGACCGGGGAGCCCGCAGCGCAGCCGTCACTTTCACGCCCTGGAGGAAGTGGCCCAAATTCCCCGCGAGGGTGAGCGGAACGATGGCCGGAGCCACCGGCGTCACCCGGTGCCCCAGCTTGGCGGCCAGGGAAAAGCCGTCGCCGTCCGAGCCGGTCTTGGGCGTCGAGCGGCCGCCCGTCGCCAGGACCACCGCCCGGGCGGACCAGCTCCTGCCGCCCGCCCCAGCGACGACCCAGGGCGGGCCGGGGGTCAAACCGACGACCCGCGCGTTGGCGACCACCTCGCCACCGGCCTCGCGGTAGGCGAGCTCCAGGGAATCGGCGACGTCGGCCGCCGAAAAGGACCGGGGGTAGTAGTGGCCATCCCCCTCGTCCACGCAAGGGACACCGAGTTTCCCGAAGAAGGCCAGGGTGTCGGCGACGGGGAACCGTCGCAGGGCGCCGTAGCAGAAGCGCGGCTCGGCGCCGCGGTAATGCTCGATTCCGTCGGCCAGGGCGTTGGTCAGGTTGCAGCGGCCGTTCCCGGTGACGAGAATTTTGCGTCCCGACCGTGGGCCTCGCTCCAGGATTAAAACCCGCGCGCCGCTACGGGCGGCGGACAATCCCGCCGTCAGACCCGCCGCACCCCCACCGACAACGACCACGTCGTAGGTCATCCCTTGATCACCGCCAGCGGTTCCAGGCGGACGATCCTGCGCGCCAGCCCCACCCCCTCGCAGACCGCGGCCACCTCGTGAACATCCTTGTACGCCAGTGGGTGCTCCTCGTAAAGCGTGTCCCGCCCCTCCCAGCGGACGGTGACGCCCCGCTCGCCCAGCTCCTCGACCACCCGCCGGCCCCGGAGGGTCCGCACCGCCTCCTTGCGGCTCATCCGCCGGCCGGCCCCGTGACCCGTCGAGCCGAAGCTCTTCTCCATCACGCCGGGCATGCCGAGGAGCAAATAGCTGGCCGTGCCCATGTCGCCGGGCAAAATCACCGGCTGACCCAGGGGGCGGAACCGTTCCGGGAGGTCGGGATGACCGGCGGGAAAGGCCCGGGTCGCCCCTTTGCGGTGGACGAGCAGCATCCGCTTCCGACCATCCACGGTATGCTCCTCGAACTTCGCCACGTTGTGGGCCACGTCGTATATTTGGCGCAACGCGTCCGGCCGGACGCCGAAAACACCCTCGAAAACGCCGCGCACCTTGTGGGCGATGAGCTGGCGGTTCGCCCAGGCGTAGTTGGCCGCCGCGGCCATCGCCGCCAGGTAGCGCCCGCCCTCGGGGGAACCGATCCGGGCATAGACCAGCTCCCGGTTCGGCCAGTCCCCCCCGCCCGCCCGGAGCAGCTTGAGGTAATCGTCGCAGACCTGGTGCCCCAGGCCGCGGCTGCCGCAGTGAATCATCACCGTGACCCGGTCCACGATCTCGACGCCCCACTCGGCGGCGACGGCGGAATCGTACACCTCGGCCACGCGCTGCACCTCGAGGAAGTGGTTCCCCGACCCCAGGGTGCCGAGCTGGTCCCGCCCGCGTTCCTTGGCCTTGGCGGAGACGGCCCGGGGATCGGCCCCCTCCACCGCGCCCTCCGACTCGCAGGCGGATAGGTCCTCCCCGAAGCCCCGCCCCAGGGCGACGGCCCATCCGGCGCCGTCGCGCATGACGCGGCCCAGCTCATCGTCGGAGAAGGACTCCCGGGTGTGCGAGCCCACGCCGCAGGGGACTTCCCGGAAGAGGGTGTCGGCCAGCCGGTCCACCCGTTTCCGGACCTCGTCCGCGGTGAGCGGCGTCGTCAGGGCCCGCACACCGCAGTTGATATCGTACCCCACGCCGCCGGGGCTGACGATCCCCTCCACGCCGTCGAATGCCGCCACGCCGCCGATCGGGAAGCCGTACCCGAGGTGGATGTCCGGCATGGCCAGCGCCTCACCCACCCCGCCCGGCAGGCACGCCACCTCGGCTATCTGCCGCAGGGCACCGTCGTCGTGGGCACGCTTCAGCTCCTCCTCGCCGACGAAGATCCGCGCCGGGCGGAGCATCCCGCCGACATACCCCGGCTCGATACGCCACTCGAATGCACTCAACCGGACGATGTTTTTCGGCAACGACATTCTCAACCCCCGCTGCGTCGCGACCCGAGAATAACCGATGCTCCGGTTGAGCGCAAGGCGTCTGTGAGCCGCTTCTTGACAGCCTCTACACCCTCGGTTATACTCGCGTCCGCGCTGGAGAGATGGCAGAGTTGGTCGAATGCGGCGGACTCGAAATCCGCTGTGGGCTTTATGCTCACCGGGGGTTCGAATCCCTCTCTCTCCGCCAGCGGCTGAGCCGCCAGCGGTTCCGCGGAGAGAGGTTAGTGTAATTCGCAAGTAAGCGCCGCGAGCGAAGCCTTTTTCACTTCTTTCGTTTTTCTTGAAGCGCAGGGCGCTGGACCCCGGTTCCGCAACGAACGGTTTAGTAAGTTTAAATAAAATTACCGCGAACGATTCCAAGCGGTACTGAACAAAAGTACGGATAAACGCCCCACAAACGGCTTTGTACTCCAGGCACGCGGAGAGGTGTCCGAGTTGGTCGAAGGGGCGCGACTGGAAATCGCGTAGGGGACTTATCCTCCCCTCGAGGGTTCGAATCCCTCCCTCTCCGCCAGCGGCTGAGCCGCCAGCGAATCCGCGAAGAACGCTATAATCCATTCGAGAGCCAGCGCCGCGAGCGCGCGGTACATTGAGAGAATAATCCCCCACCGTGGGGGGTTGAGGGGCTTCAATCGGAAACCGGGCCCTGCACGCGGCGGTGATTGTCGAATTGACATAGTTTCCCCCCGCGACTGTGCCCCCCCAAGACTGGGGGGGGGATGGGGGGGGTGAGGGGATGTAGCTCAGCTGGGAGAGCGCAGCCTTCGCAAGGCTGAGGCCGGCGGTTCGATCCCGCTCATCTCCACCAATCGTTGACGAGGGCCTGCCTGTAGGTAGGCCCTCTTTTTCATCTTTATGTAGGGCGGGGACTTTAGTCCCCGCCGTCTTTTATCAATAGTGGCCCTCACCCTCAATCCCTCTCCCGGAGGGAGAGGGAGGTCGCGGGCCGCCGCATTTTCGTTCTCAGCCCCGACCCTCACCCTAGCCCGTAGGCAAGCCTCTCCCTAGTAGGGAGAGGGGACATGGGGCAGCCCTCACCCTTAATCCCGTCGGCGCGCCGCTCCCACGGGCGAGAGGGAAACCACAGCCTTGGATGTAGGGCGGGGACTCCTATCCCCGCCGCTGTTCAAAGGCAACCCCCACCCATCGGTCGCCCCGAAAAAAGGGCCGACCAAATGGCCGGCCCGTTTGATTACGGAAAGGCTCGGAATCAGGTGGCCAGAACCGCCTTGTGGTCGGCGTTGGCCAGGGCGCAGACCAGCTTCACGGCGCCGGCGAAGTCGTCCATGTGCGCCATCTCACTGGGCTGGTGGACGTAACGGGTCGGGATGGAGATGACGCCGCAGGGCACGCCGGTCTTGGTGAACTGAATGGCGAAGGCGTCGGTGGCGCCGCCGCGCAGCACCTCTATCTGGTACGGGATGCCCTTCGCCTTGGCCGTATCCACCATCAGCTTGCGGACCTTGGGGGAAACGATTGTCCCCTGGTCCATGGCCTTGATCGCCACGCCCTTCCCCAGCTCGACGTTCATCGGCTCGACGAGGGGCGTATCCCCCCAGCCGGTGATGTCCACGGCGTAGCCCACATCGGGGGTGACGCTCCAGGCGCTGGTACGCGCGCCGCGGACGCCCACCTCCTCCTGAACGGTGAATACGAAGTGGACCTCGTTCTTCGCCTTCTTCTTCAGCTTCTTGAGGGCCTCGACGAGGACGGCGCAGCCGATTCGGTCGTCCAGCGCCTTGGAGATGAAGACCTTGCCCTGGGCGACCGTGGAGCGCACGAAGACCCCGAAGTCGCCGACGGCGATGAGCTTATCGGCGTCCTTGCGCGACGTTACCCCCCCGTCGAGGAACAGGTTGTTCCAGTCCGTGTTCTTCGGCTCGGTGCCGAGTTGCTCCCGGCCGATGACGCCGACGGTGCCGTTGGCGAACTGGACCCGCCGCGCATAGAGCCACAGCGGTTGCACCCCGCCCACGGGGGAGATGCGGGCGAAACCCTTATCGTCTATGTAGTGCACCACCACACCGATCTCATCGGTGTGGGCGGCGAACATCAGCTTACTGCCGCCCGAGCCGATCCGGGTCAGCAGGTTGCCCATCACATCGCGGTGAAGCTCGTCCACGTGCGGCTTCACCATCTTCTCGATCCTCTCCACAACCCGTTCCTCGTGACCCGAGGGGCCGTAGAGCTGGCACAGGGCGCGGATGGTTTCCTCCATCGGTAGTCCTCCAGCAAGGGGTAAGGCAAGGGGTTTCGCCAGAGGCGTAGCTCGGTTCGCCGGGGGCGTAGCTCGCTGCGCTCGGTTCGCTCGGTTTGCCAGGGGCATAGCTCGGTTCGCCGGGGGCGTAGCTCGCTTCGCTCGGTTCGCTCGGTTCGCTCGGTTAAACCCCTTGTTCACCCCATTGTTCGGCTAGGGCTTGAATTCCCCGAGGCGGCGGATGACGGCGGCCACGAGCCGCTTCGTGTTCCGGTAATCGCCCCTGTCGAGGATGCCCACCGGGGAATGGATGTAGCGGACCGGGACCGAGATGGTCACGACGCGCACGCCGGCCATGCTCCGCTGCACGACGCTGGACTCGGTGCCCCCCGTCACGAACCTCTTGAATTGGTACGGGATGTTCTCGTCGCGGGCGATACTTTTCACGAACTCGAGCCAGGCGGGGTCGGCAATGTGGCTCTGATCGAGGATGGAGAGCGCCGGTCCTTTGCCCAGCTCGGTGGAGGGCGAGGCGTCGCGGCCGATCCACGACGGCGGCCCCTCCCCGGCGGCGGTGCCCTCGACGGCGATGTAGACGTCGGGCTTCACCGCGTTCCCGATCACCCGCGCCCCCCGGACGCCTATCTCCTCCTGGGTGGTGAAAGCGGCGTAGAAGGGCGTACCGCCGGTCAGTTTCGGCGACCCCTTGACGACCTCCGCGATGACGGAACAGCCGGCCCGGTCGTCGAAGCACTTCCCGAAGGACCGGCCACCCTGCTCGAAGTAGCGGGTATCGTAGTAAATCCCGTCCCCCACGGCGACGAGCTTTTCCGCCTCCTCCTTCTTCCTGCAACCGATGTCCACGTACAGCTTGTCGTATTCCACGACCTGCTCTAACTCCTCGCGCTTCTTGTGCAGGTGCGGGCTCTTTATGCCGATGATGCCCGGCACCTCTTGTCCTTCGTGGCGGACGATGACCCGCTTGCTCAAGAGCACGCGGTCATCGGTGCTGCCCATTTTTGCGAACTTCAGATCCCCGGAGCCGGTAATCTCGCTCGTGACGAAGCCGACCTCGTCCATGTGGGCCGAGAGGAGGAGGCGGGGACCTTTAAACCGGGCGCGGCCGGGTACGCGCACGATCAGGTTGCCCAGGGTGTCCACCCGGTGCAGGTCCACCTTCTTGGATATCTCGCCAAGGATGAGCTCGCGGACCTCTTTCTCGTATCCCGACGTGCCTAAGGCGTTGGAGAGCTTGTCGAGCATGAATGAATCCTTTCGCCGGGGCCGTTACTTCGTTTACCAATCCACCGGCGGGATGACCGGCAGTCCGTCGGCGTCGGCGATGGCGAGGATCAGCCGGCCGGCGTTCTTCACGTCGCCCATATCCAGCATCTCCACCGTGGAGTGCATGTAGGCGAGGGGGATGCCCAGGTTGATGGTCGGGATGCCGGAGTGAAGGGTTTCGACGGTGGACCCGTCGGTGCCGTAGGGGCTGGGCCAGAAGAACTTCTGGTGGGGGATGTTCTGGGCCGCGGCGACCTTCAGGGTCGTCTCGACCAGGTCGGGGTGGTTGTTGAGACCAAAACTGACCGACGGCCCCTTGCCGAGCTCGACGGAGTCCTTATCCGAAACCCCCTCGTGACGCCCCTGGTCCACATCTACGACGATCACGCAGTGCGGCTCGATCCCGTAAACCGCCGCGTAGGCGCCGACTCCGGTCCACTCCTCCTGCACCTCGGCGACGACGTAGATGTCGTGCGTGTGCCGTTGGCGCCGGGCGAGCCGGAGCGCCCAAGTGACGGCGGCCACGGAGCAGCGGTCGTCGGCCCCGGACATCGCCCGCCGGTCGTTGGCGAGCTCGACACAGGACGTGGGGTAACCCACGGGGTCGCCCACCTGAACTCGTTTCCGCACCTCGCGCTCCGGGAGCCCGGTATCCAGGTAGAGGTCGTTCCAGGAGGTGACGGAATTCTTCTCGTTGGCCTGCTGCAGGTGGGGAGGCACCGAGCCGACGACGCCTTTCAACGGCTCACGGCCGCACACGGTGAGAATCTGACCCGGCAGGATGCGCCGGTCAACCCCGCCGACGCGGTGAAGACGCAGGTAGCCGCCCGGCTCGATCTTGTGCACCACGAGGCCTATCTGGTCGAGGTGGGCCAGAACGGCCAGGCGGAGCCTTTCGCCCTTGGGCCCGTCCCCCCGCTTGAACCCGATGACGCTCCCCATCCGGTCCGTGCGCAGCTCGTCGGTGTACGGTTCCCAGAGCTCGCGAACGACCTGGGCGGCCGGTTCCTCCATCCCGGTGAGACCGACGGTCCCGGTGAGCTTTCTGAGGATCTCTTCCAAGCGGGCTCCCCTTTGGGTCGGTTTCTTCGAGGGCACAGTATACGGGGAATCCCCTGCACGGTCAAGGGGCAACTGCGACGGCGAGACCGTAAACGGCGGCGTGTACGGACTTGGAACAGCACCCCCGACCCGGCGCCGCAGGTTGACACGGTAACCGGGAAGGCCTAAAATCTCGCTTTGCGTGGGTTTTTACCGGGCTGCGAACCGGCGTCCAGTCCTTATTTCCGATGACACTATATTGAGCATGAATATTCTGACGCTTCAAGAGCTAACCCTCCGTTTCTACCGCTTCTGGGCGGACCAGGGCTGCCTTATCGGCCACGGCTACGACATGCCCACGGGAGCGGGGACCGCCAACCCGCTGACCTTCTTCGGCGTCCTGGGGCCGCAGCCGTGGCGGGCCGCCTACGTGGAACCCTCGCGCCGGCCCGACGACGGCCGTTACGGCGAGAACCCCCACCGATTCTACAAGCACTTCCAGCTCCAGGTCATACTCAAGCCCTCGCCGGCCGACATCCAGAACGTCTATCTGGACTCGCTTCGGGCGGTGGGCATCGAGCCGCTGGACCACGACGTGAAGTTCGACGAGGATAACTGGGAATCCCCCTCCCTGGGCGCCTGGGGCACGGGCTGGCAGGTGCTGCTGGACGGGATGGAGATAACCCAGTTCACCTACTTCCAGCAGATGGGCGGCATCCCGCTCAAGCCGGTCACGGTCGAGCTGACCTACGGCCTGGAGCGCCTGCTGATGTACATCGCCGGCGTGGATTCGGGCTTCGATCTCCTCTGGTCGCCCGACGTGAGCTACCGGCGGGTCCAGCAGATGTCCGAGTACGAGAACAGCCGCTACGCCTACGAAACGGCCGACGTGGAACTTTACACGAGGCAGTTCGACGAGCTCGAAAAGGAGGCCCAGAGGCTGCTGATGGATTCCCTGCCGCTCATCTATCCCGCCTACGACCTCGTCAGCTACGCCGCCCACCTGTTCAACGTCCTGGACGCCCGGGGGGCGGTGGGCGTGGCCGAGAGGGCGCGTTACCTCGGCCGACTGCGCAAGATTACCTCCGCTCTCGCCTCCCTCTACCTCGAACGAATCGAAAAGAGGCCGGACTGGATTCTCGGTTCCGAGGCGGGGGGGGCGTGATGGACTTCCTCTTGGAAATCGGCGTCGAGGACCTGCCGAGTCGCTTCCTCACCCCGGCCCTGGCCGACCTCGCGGCCCTCCTGCATGACAAGGAGATTCAGAACGATCTGGGGTTCGTCTCGATGACGGCCCTCGGCTC
>JAPLSK010000184.1 GCA_026398675.1 bacterium
GGGTATTTAAATCCCCGCCGCTTTCGCCCCCCACCCCCTCCCCCCCCCCAACGGGGGGTGGGGGCTACCCCCCCGGCCCGTGTCTCGCGGATTGCGTTGGGGTAGGGGCCGACCTTCAGGTCGGCCCGCTTCTATAAGGCAGCACTCACCCTTAAACCCGTGCCTCGCAGGCCTCCCACAGGGAGAGGGAAACCGCGGGCCGAACGGTCGGTCCGACTACGATACCTTCTCCACCGGCAGGTAGATGTCGGTCACCAACTCGGCGGGCGGCGTCTTGCCCGGGTCGCTGCGGTAGAACTCGAGGCAGGGCTCGTCGCGCATCGTATAGCCCGAACCCGCCAGCCAGACCTTGATCAGTCTGTCGAAAGTTTCACTCAGTCCCGAATAGGGGCCGACGTAGCGGTATTGGGCGTAGGTTCCGCCGGGCAGCCGCCGCACGCCCACCTCTCCCTCCGGTTTTGTACCCTCGTCCACCGCCATCGCCGCCTCGTAGCGGCACCTATCCACCTCGATCACCACTGGATTGTCCCAGGATAACCCCAGACAGGCCTCCTCGACCTTTTTTGGATGGCGCGTCGAATAGTAAGGCAGCAGCTTCCGCCAGGCTTCGTCTATCCCCTCCTGAAAATATCCCTTGGGCGAGTGGGTGTAGGCGATGGTCATCGGTTCCAGCTCGGCTATCTTGACCCCTTCCATCTCATCCTCCTCGTTTGTGGTTAGCTCTATGCGGGGAGGATAGCGTAGTTCTTCAAGGGCGGCTTTGCCCCGTTTGCTGAATTGGCTGGGGGAGCGGCCGAACTGGCGGGAGAAGGCGCGGCTGAAGGCGGCGGGCGACTCAAAGCCGGCGTCCAGGCCGATGTCGGTCACGCTGCGGTTTCTCGTCACCAGTTCGTAGGCGGCCCGTTCCAGCTTGAGGCGGCTCACGTAGGCCCCGACCGGCTCCCCGACCAGGGCGCGGAATATGCGGTGGAAGTGGAAAGGCGAGAAGCAGGCGATGCCGGCCAGCGTCGCCAGATCGCACTCCTCGTCGAGATGATACCAGAGGTAGTTGATCACCTCGTTCAGGCGACGTTGGTAGTCGCTGAGGGTTTCGTGCCTGGGCGTCACCCGCGGCTCAGCTTTTCTCTACCGGCAGGTAGATGTCGGTTACCAGCTCGGCGGGCGGCGTCTTACCCGGGTCGTTCCGGTAAATCTCCAGGCAGGCCGTCTTGCGCTTCCGGTACCCGCCCAGCTCGCGGAGCTGCCGGTGGGCCTCCCCGAAGGCCGCGCCCAGCTCGTCGTACGGCCCGACGTGGTGGTACTGCGCGAAGGTCCCCGCGGCGAGCTCGTGCACGCCGTCCACCCCCGCCGGCGGCTCGCCGGTGATGGTGAAGGCGGCGTCGTAGCGGCTCTTCTCGGTGGGCGTCGTGTCATGCGTGGTGTGCCAGACGTCGTAGTCGAAATCAATCAAAAGAATCGTGGGCAGCCCGCGGACCAGGAAGCTTTTGTGGTCGTCGTTGAGGGTGGAGCCGTAGCCGGGCTGGAACGTCCCTTCGTCCAGCCTCTTCGCGGTGTCCCAAACGCTCCGGGTGAGGTCGGGGGCGTCGAGGACGGAGTTGCCCTCGTGAAGGACCGTGAGGTCGGCGTCGCCGATCATGTCCACCACGATGCCGGCGGAGTACATGAGCGAGCCCTGGCGCGCCAGGTGCTCCGAGCCGATGCAGAAGTCCATCCCCCCGATGCGTCCCTGGTCTTCGCCGTCGAAGAGGACGAAGACGACGCCCACGTCCGGCGGGTTTTCCGCGAAAGAGCGCGCCAGCTCGAGGAGCACCGCCACGCCCGAAGCGCCGTCGTTGGCCCCGGGCACCGGCTCGGTCCGCCGGGCGGGGTTCGGGTCCTCGTCGGCGAATATCCGCGTGTCCCAGTGCGCCCCCAGCATGATGCGCCGCGGCGCCTCCGGGTTGATAACCCCGATGATGTTGGTCAGCCGGAAGGCGTACGTCCCGTCGGGGGAGACGTAATCGAAGGCGTCCAGGGCGAGCTCGTCGCAGTAACGCCCTAGTTCCCCGATGAGCCACCACCGGCAGGCCTCGTGACCCGCCGAGCCGGGGAGGCGCGGGCCGAAGGCGACCTGCTCCTCCAGGAGCCCGAAGGCCGTCTCGGCGTCGAAGGCCGCCGCGGAGAACACCATCACCAGAATCAGCGGTAGCACTTTCACAAGAGCCCCAGCTTCCGGGCCGCCCGGTCCAGGACGGCGTTGACGATGGCCACGGCCTCCTCGCCCGCGTAGTCCCGCGCGATTTCCACCGCCTCGTCTATGACCACCCGCGCCGGAGTCTCCCCCTCGAGCATCTCGGCGAGCGCCGTGCGCAACACCGCCCGTTCGATGTGACCCAGGCGCTCGAGCCGGTAGTTCTCCAGATTTTCGCGGACGAGGCCGTCAATCTCCTCCGGGTCTGCGAAGTACCGCCCCACCAGGCGGTCGGCGAACTCGACCACCTCGGGGTGGGGGAATCGGGTGCTCCAGTAGTTCTCCCTCACGCCGTCGGCGCCGCCCAGTTCGGACTGGTACAGCATCTGGAGCGCGGCCTCGCGGGCCAGGCGTCTTCGGGTCATCGGCAAACCCCCAAATAACCGACCAACGTTAGCACGACACCCCCTATACAAACAAGCCAGACCCTGCTATCTTTTTCGGGAAAAACCGTCCGGTACGCCCGATGATAAATTCACTCCCCCCCGAAGACGTCTACTTGAGCGCGGTGAACAGTCTGTTGACCGAGCGGTTCGGTTTCCCGCTGTCGCTTTCGCCCCGGGACGTGGCACAGATAATGCGGTGGTACAAAGCGGGCTTTCCGCTGGGGGCGGTGCTCGAGGGGGTGTCCGAGTCGCTGAACAAAAAGCGGCGGGGCCGGCTCACGCCGCTCACCTACTGCGCCAAGACGGTGAACGTGGCGGCCAAAAAGCGACGCCGATTCTAGGGAACCTTTCGGTCGCCGCCACCGTGTACAAATTACCGTCCGACTTGACCGGAACCGCGTTTCGTGCTATTAAGGTAAACTGCATTGCGTGAGCCGAGAGGAGGCGTTATGAGCAGGCGGCTCATCCTGGTTCTCGTGTTTCTGGCTGTGCTGGCCGTCGGCGCGCTGGCCGGGGCCGGTTTCACCGTCAGCGCGAGCTGGGGCGAGGTGAAGACCACCTTCGTCGGGTACTAGACCGTATTTTCACCCGCGCCGGGGGGCAGATCGAGGGGGCCCGCTTTTGTGTGGGCGATTATAGTTTATGGCGAAAAGGCGGGTCGTAAGGCCCGCTTTATCATGTGAATAATCTTGCAGCCTTCGTAGGGGCCGACCGACGGCGCGCCG
>JAPLSK010000185.1 GCA_026398675.1 bacterium
AGCGGTTATTACTCTCCTCGCTCAAGGAGCGTTTCCCCAAGCTCCTGTTGCCCGACTGGAAGTCGTCGGTGCGGGATTACATCTTTATCCTGGTGGGCGCCGCCGTGGGGAGCTTCGGCCTCGTGGTGTTACTGGTCCCTTACCGCATCGCCCCGGGCGGCGTCGGCGGACTGGCCACCGTGCTGCACTTCCTCTGGCACGTGCCGGTGGGCTTGACGATGCTCGTGTTCAACGTCCCGCTGTTCCTCATCGGCCTGAAGTTCCTCGGCGGCAGCTTCGGCCTGCGCACCATCTTCGGCATCGTGCTCTACTCCATCTTCGCCGACCTCTATGGCGAGATTCTGCGCATCCCCATCCCCACCGACAACATCATCATGGCCCTGGTCTACGGGGCGGTGCTCCTGGGGGCCGGCCTCGGGCTGGTACTCCGGGGCGGGGGCTCCACCGGCGGAACCGACATCCCCGCCCGCATCCTCTCCCGCTACACCGGGCTCTCCACCGGCGTCAGCTTCCTCTTCTTCGACACGGCGATAATCGCCTTCGCCGGCGCGATTTTCGGCGAGATTGACCTCGTCCTCTACGGCTTCGTGGCCCTGGGCGTCTCGATCAAGGTGATAGACATCGTGCTGGACGGCTTCAGCTACGCCCGGGCGGCCATCATCGTCACCGACATCCCCGACATCGTGTACTACCAGATTATGGCGGGGCTCGACCGGGGGGCCACTCTCATGAAGGGCCGGGGCATGTACACCGACGTGGACAAGGACGTCATCTACTGCGTGATTGAGAAGCGGGAGGTGGAGCGGCTCAAGCGGATGGTGAGGGTGGCGGACCCGAAGGCCTTCGTGGTCATCACCGAAGTGCACGAGGTGATGGGCTACGGTTTCCGCCGCCGCGGCTCGGCGTAGGCTAAATTAGAACGGAGTGGAATTCGGAGCCCACACTTTTATGTGGCTCTTACCTTGACAGCTGATGAAAATTGGACTAAATTGCTTATATATACGTAGAGAGTTATGAAGACTAAACTTCTCACCTATGCCACCTTCCTTCTGTCGGTCTGCCTAGTCATCGGTGGCAGCGCGGCGGAAAAGCCATTGCGCATCCGGCCGATAGTCCACATAAACAACGACCTCTTCGATGATGAAGCACCGACGGAGGTCTTGTGCCTCGTCGTTCAAAGTCAAATCTCAAACGATTCCGTAAGCCAAATCTGGGTGTACCACATCCGCAACTATTCGGAAGCGATAGGTTTTTACACCACCTACTACGCCCGTGACCCGTTCTGGGATCCTGAAAACGAAGTGCTGCCATATCTCGGTGAGTACGAATGGGGATGGTACTGGGGATACCCCGACTACGGCCCTCCATACCTCGTTTATGGATGCACACCCCCCATCAAGTACGCCTACCACGTCATCATTCACGACAGGCCACGCTACTTCCAGCATGTTCTCCCCGAGGACTTGATTAACAACGATTTACCCATCGCCTGGGCCAAGACGGTCAACGCCATTGGTCAGCCCGTGGACTGGTGGAATTGGATCCAGGGCGGTGGCTTTGAATTCAACAGTCAGTATCCACCCTACCCCATCCCGAACTTCAACAACTTCCCCCATCCGCAGGGTTTGACAAATAGACCCGGCTGGCCCACGTACTGGCCGGGCGACCCGTACGATGTTTGCCATTGGGATTGGTGCCCGCCCGACGACTGGCCCGAGGAGCTGCCCGAAGATGAGCCCTACGCCCACGACTGGATGACCCTCGAGATGGTCATTGACGACTGGGACACCTGGGACGACCTGTGGGATGAGGACATCTGGGATCAGGGGCGCTGGGTGCAATAAGGAGGTATGGTGATGTGCAAGATCATTTTTTTTGTACTCGTAGTGGCCATCTCTGCTACAGCACAACTGGACGTCGCGTTCATGATAGGCGACTACAGGGATCATTGGGATGAAGTCTTAAATTACTTCGAAAGCGATGGGCGTTTTGGCGATGTGGATTTCTACGATTGCTCGGATGACAGTACACCGCCCGTCGGTGTCTTTTCGTGTTACGACGTGATTGTTGCCGGCGGCACGGCAAGTTACCGTGAACCTGTAATATTCGGCGACCGTCTGGCTGATTACGTAGACCAGGGCGGGTGCGTGGTGGTTGAGACCGGGAAGTTGATGAACTGGCCGTGGAGTGGAGGTATCGGCGGGCGCTGGCACGATGACGGCTACTGCCCCTACTACTCGGAAAACCCGGGCGGTCTCGAAGGCGACGAGGATTTGATCATAGACGAGCCGGGGCACGCCATTTTCGACGGCGTGTCTGGACTTTGGGACAGCCTATACCGTGTAGATACCATTCTGCGCTCCGGCGCGGTCGAGCTGGCCCACTTCCCCGACTCCGGCGGCGTGGCAGTTAACGCCTGGGAGAACGTCGTCGGGCTGAACTACATGTGCGGTGCTCATAATTGGACCGGGGATGGATATTTGATCTTGGCCAACGCCGCCTGCTACCTGGCCGCCCACTCCGACGTGCGGGAAATGTCATGGGGACAAATTAAGGCCGAGTTCGAGTAAGAACCAAAAGTACGTAAAAAAGGGCGGGTAATCCGCCAAAAGACAAGGGGTAAGACAAGGGGTAAGACAAGGGGCTTAAGCCCCTTGTTCCATTTACACCAGCCCGGCGAGGTGGAGGCTCAAGCGCACGTAGCGGTCGTACTCGGCGGTCTTTCGGGGATTTTCCCCCTTGGCCTTGGCGTAGTAGGCGGCGTCGTGGAGGTGCCGCAGGCGGACGAGTGAGAGAAGCGGACGCAGTGACCGGTGCGCCGCGTCCTCGTCCCAGTCATGGGCCTGACAGGCGGCGTGCCAGAGGGCGGCGAAGACCACCGGGGCGAAGCGATCCCGCTCCTGGAGGGCGAGCATGAAGTTGTCGGCAGGGGGTCGAGCTCCTCGTCCTTCTCCGGCCCCAAACGCCAGACGACCTGGCGCCACATCATGTCCCCGTGGATGGGCCGGGGGCCGTGGAATACGGAACCACCACCCTCCAGGCTCGACACCAGCCCGGAGATGATGGCGCGGTAGGCCTTCGAACTGACCCGATACCCGCGCAGGGCGCGCAGGTCCCCCTCGGCCCGGAGGAAAACCCCCTCGTTGACCGGTCCCCGCCCGGCGTCGCACTTCATCCGCTGCGCGAGCTGGTCGTGGAAGGAGGCGAGGGTGCGCAGGCTCTTGGCGAAAACCATCCGGACGCGCGCCAGCACCGATCCCGTCGGTACGACGCCCAGGAGCCCGTAGAGCTTCCAGAGCACCAGCCCGACCTCGGCGCCGGGAACGAACTCGTAGAAACCTACCAGGGTGTTGCCGGTGCGGGTGTCCGCGAGACGGCCGACGGGCCGCGGCACCAGCTCGCTGGAAAGCGCCGTGGCGAGCTCCCACTCCCGGTCGCCGCGTCCGGGCTCCTCCCGTGGGAGATAGCGCTTGGCCACCAGAGCGTGCTCCCCGCCGGCGCCGCGCACGTCGAGGCGGTAGAGGTGGTTGGTGCTGGGCTCGCCCTCCCGGTCCAGCAGCGGTTCGACCTCGCACCCCGCGGGCATGAACAGGGGGTTTCGGGCCGCCGCGGTGAAGGGCCCCACGGGAGGGGAATCGAGCCGCAACCGACCGGCGTTGCCGACGCCGGCGCTCGCAAGGAGCGTCATCAGGGCCGGGGGAGAGAGGAATAGATCGGAGGCGAAGTACTCGCCGTCGCCGATGTTCAGAAGGACCCCACCCGTATCGGGTTTATCCGGGGTGAGGAGAAGGGGGAGGTAGAAGGTGAACCCCCGGTCGTCGGCCGCCGGTTCCACCCGCACCAGGAGGTGGGTCTGGGGCGGGTGGTGCCAGAGGGTCTCGACGTCGGCGCTTTTCAGCCGGGCCTCGGCAATGCGCCAGCGGCGTGGGTCGGCAAAAAGGGACAACCGCCCCTTGACCGCCTCCACCACACTCGTCTGGTTCAGTCTATGCAAGGGTATATCAACCCGCGGGCCTCTACTTCAACTTGCAGTATACGGGTGCGGCGACTATAATGTCAACGCGTCGCCATTCGAAAGAGGGCGTCAAAACGCCCATCCCGTCGAGGTCCGCCCATGGAGATAAAGCTCGTCCGTAAAGTCCTGGAGGCCCACGAGGCCCTGGCCGGCGAAATCCGCGCCGACCTCGCCCGAAGGCGCATCTACAGCGTGAACGTCATG
>JAPLSK010000186.1 GCA_026398675.1 bacterium
GAGGGCGGTGATGCCGTCGCCGGAGCCGGTGCCGGAGACCTCGAGGTCGGCCGCCTCGTACACCTCGGCAACGGCCTGCATGATGGGGGTCACGGTGGTGGAGCCGTTCACGCTCAGGATGTCTACCTCCGACGGCTCACCGTTCCCCTCCCCGCCGCAGCCGGTGAGGGCCCCCGCGATAATGAGGGTCAGAGCGATGAGAATTGTGCTATATTTACGCACGCAAGCCTCCTTGTAGTGTTCTTTCTGGTGATGACTAGGGAACTTACGGGGGGTTGTGCATTCAGGTGGCGGCCTGGATGCCCTCTTTTTATGGCGCCCACGGGGTGCGTAGTCTAGACGGATGTCTCCCGGGCGCTTCCTCGGTTGACCGGCGGATCAACCGAACACTTTAAAAAAGGGAACACCGAATAAATGGTGTCCCCTTCTTTCAACACGGTTTCACGTAAAGAGAGCCTCCACCGCCGTCGTAGTGGAAGCCGAGCATGTCGTGGATCAGCTTCTGGTGGCGGCAGGCGACGAGGATGGATCGGATGACGAGCCGCCTGGAGCTGACCCGACCGGGTTTATTGTAGGTGAATTCGCCGTGGTGCGCGTTTATCGGGCTCGAATGCATCGTTTTTTCGTCGTCCGGCTTTACTTATTTTGCTTGCGAACCATTCTTTCCATTTTCACATTAGCATATTTAATTTTGTCAAGTCAATCTTTTTTTCGTCCGGCATCCACCTTGTTATATTTCAAGAAAATAGCCCCCGCCCGCCCATGCCTCCGAACACACTTTTCCTGAAGCGCAAGGCGGGCGGCTCCCGCGCGGCCCCGCCTTCGGTCGGACGGGGCGAAAACCGCGCCGCCCCGGCATCCCCACTTGACGGAATGTGATAATTCGGACTATTAGAAGCGCAGACACATCGGGGGGAACTATCCGACGGTTCTCGGGGTAAGAAGAGGCGGACAGAGGGGAGGTCGCGACCATGTCGAAAAGAGCACTTTTGACCGTGACGGCGCTTCTCTTCGCGCTCCCGCCCGTGTGGGCGGCCGACGAATGGGCGGGGGCCGACCTGGTGCTCAAGGTGGACACCGAGTACGCCTTCAGCCACGACTGGGGCCACATCCTGCGCTGCCGGGTGCGGGACGTGCTGAAGGGCGACTTCGCGGCTAAGGAAATCGCCCTCAACGTCTGGTTCTCCTTCGACGATTTCTACCCCTTCGCCCGGCACAGAGGGATAATCCTCGGCTTCGTCTTCTACGGCGCGGAGAACCCCTACGGCGGCTTCAAGGACTCCGACGGGAACTGGTGGCAACTGGTTAGCATCGGTTCAGGCGAGGAGGAGCCGCTGGTCGGTGGCGAGGAAAATCCGACCGAAAGCGACGATTAGGAAAACGACCCGCGCGCCGTCGCCGTGATACCACCCGCCTCTGGTACAATCGCCGCCGGGGCGGATTTTTTCTCGTATAATGGGCCGGGCTGTTCCGGTGGAAAATAAAAAAAAGGGGTGGGATGGACTGGAACCCTGGCACGCTCATCGGAGAGGTCCAACGCATCGTGCGGGGGCCGGGCGCGGATACCGAAAAGCTGCAGCGCGTCTGCGACCTCCTGGCCGAGCGGGTCCCGCACTACGACTGGGTGGGCTTCTACCTCGTCAATCCCGACAACGACCGGGAGCTGGTGCTGGGACCCTACACCGGGGCGGCGACGGAGCAAACGCGGATTCCCTTCGGCAGGGGCGTCTGCGGGCGGGCCGCCGATGAACGCCGGACCGTCGTCGTCGGCGACGTGACCCGGGAGGATAATTACCTCGCCTGCAGCGCGGCGACGAAGGCCGAGATAGTGACCCCCGTCTTCCACTCCGGCGTCATGGTGGGCCAGATAGACATAGACTCCCACACCACCGACCCCTTCACCCCCCGGGACCGGGAGCTGCTCGACGCCATCCGGCCCCTGGTCGCCCCCCTGCTGCATCCGTAGACTTACACAACCCTGCGCGGAGCCCCCCTTTCGTGATGCATGAAAGAACCGGCGGACCCATCGGTCCGCTTTTTTTATCCCGACCGAGGGCGATAGAGCCGGATCGCTCTGGCCGCGGGCGACCATTTTGCTGCGTCAGAACGCTAGGGTTTCCGCCCCGCGAGCGGGCGCGCACCCGGCTGACGGCGGAGAGTCAATTTTGCAACTTAAGCAATTACAAGAGGATACGATGTCGAGCCTCCCCGCGGGCCGATGACCATAGACCCGGAACGGTATTTGCTTTTAACTAATAGACGCCATAGCAGGCCCCGGAGAGGGACATGAGGGTTTCCAGCGGCGCGCCGATCATCATCGCCTTAATCGCGTCCGTCCTGGCCGACCGGGGCTTCCCGGATTCGGGGTGCTCCATCACGGAGAATTTCGACGGGGCGCGGTCCATCGCGGCCGCCGACATGGACGCGGACGGCGACCTGGACATCCTCGGCGCCGCCCGGTACGCGGGAGACCTCTTCTGGTGGGAGAACGCCGCCGGAACGGGCGCCCGGTGGCTCTCCCACGTGGTGGAGGACGACTTCCCCGGCGCGATGGCGATAAACACCGCCGACCTGGACTCCGACGGCGACCCCGACATCCTCGGCGCCTCCTGGGACTCCAGCACGATCGCGTATTGGATAAACGACGGCTCCGGCACGCGGTGGACCCGTCACATCCTGGACAACGATCTGAAGGGCGCCACCGCCGTTTGCGCCGCCGACCTGGATTCCGACGGCGACCTCGACGTACTCGGCGTCGGCCACCTGATAGACGAGATTGTCTGGTGGGAAAACCTGGACGGCCGCGCCTCGGACTGGGCGGAGCACAAGGTGACCTACTACTGCGAGGGGATCGGCTCGATTCAGACGGCCGACCTGGACTCCGACGGTGACCCGGACATCCTCACCGCGTCCTCCACCGCTTGCGGAATCGTATGGTGGGAGAACATCAACGGGGGTTCGGAGTGGACGGGCCATAAATTGGACGATACCCTGGGTGAGGCGCTCTGCGCCTTCGCCGCCGACCTGGACTCCGACGGCGATATGGATATAGTGGGCGCCGGGGCGGGCGACGACCGGCTGTCCTGGTGGGAAAACGCCGACGGCTCCGGGACGAGCTGGATCCGGCGCGCCGTCGAGAAAAATCTGGCCGTCTGCGCCGTCCATGCCGCCGACCTCGACGCCGACGGGGACGCAGACATCATCGGGGCCTCGGCCACGGGCGACACCGTGCGGTGGTGGGAAAACGTGGACGGCCGCGGGACGAGCTGGTACTCGCACACCGTGGATACGGAGTTCGGCGGGGCCTACGCGGTGAACGCCGCCGACCTGGACGGCGACGGGATGGAAGACATCGTCGCCGCCGCCCTGACCGACGACCGCATCCAATGGTGGAAAGCAAGCGCCGTGTCCCTGGTGTCCAATACAAGGTGAAGGTAGCCGCCGGTCCGTATATACGCAACGACGGATGACGCACCTCGAAGCGGTCGGCGAGCTACGGTTGGCGGGTTCTCGGAGCCCGCCTTTTTTCGTTGGTTCAACCGAGCCCGACACCGTCCTCTTCTCTGCTCATCCATCGCCCCAATCCGACCGCCCCGCCATCAAAGCCTCCCGCCTGGACCCCATAGACGCCCTGCGGTACGAGTAGATATCGAAAGCAGGCCGGGCCCTGCGTTTTTCAGAAGTAGCCTTTTTTATTATCCCGACGCCTTGACACTCGGTTATTTTCGGACTAAATTAGCTATGTCAAGGAAGAATAAGATGGGTGGTGGAGTCATGAAAGCGCTTTGCTCAACGGTAATCCTACTTGTCTTGGCGTCTGTCTCCTCGGCCGGTGAGTGGCATATTGAAGATGTGGACCTCAGTCTGCCGGATAACTATAGCGATACCTCAATTAGGTTAGACAGCGCCGATATACCTTACGTAGCCTATTTTAACGATTTTAACGAGGATAGATTACTACTCGCCAACAGAGAAGGAGGCACTTGGAGCATAGAAACCGTAGACGAAGAGGGACCGTTTATGTTCTATGTATCTCTTGAGCTGGATAGCCTTGACAGACCCTGCATTGCGTACTACCAGGATTACCCGGAAAGCAACCTGAAGTACGCCCGCTGGACGGGAACCGAGTGGATTATTGAGACGGTGGACAGTGAAGGATACGTCGGCGTTTACTGCTCCCTTGCCCTAGACTCGTCTGACCGTCCCTGCATAGCCTATGCAGACGCACATGATGGAGATTCCAGCGATTTGAAGTACGCCCGCTGGGACGGCGACGAGTGGCTATACGAGTACGTTGACACCGGAGGCGATACCTGTGTTTACATTTCTCTGGCTCTGGATTCATACGACCGTCCCCACATCTCCTATCAGAAAAAAGATGACGTAGATGACCTCCGGTACGCCCACTGGGACGGTTCACGTTGGCTTGTCGAGACAGTGGACGCAGCAGAGGGCAACGCGGGAGCCTTTTCTTCCATCGCCGTGGATTCTCAAGATAGGCCTCATATAGCCTATAAATACGCAAATTTCGCAAAATACGCCTATAAAGACGGTTCTGGATGGCATATCATCACGGTGGACGCCGAAGAGGGTATCAGGTCTATGGGTTTCACTTCGATTGCGCTGGATTCTACGGACCTGCCCTATATCTTGGATTATCAAAGGGCTGAAATTTTCGAGTCACCTCGTTGCTCCCACTGGGACGGGGAGCGGTGGCGGTCAGAATACGCCGACCCCTATAATATCAGTTTTCGCAGCTCCATCGGGGTTGATTCGCACGACCAACCTCACATAAGCTACATCGGCCGTGGTGCAGGTAGAAGTGGTATCGGCATTAAATACGCCTGGTGTGAAATCTTCTTCCATCTCTTGAGCCCCGGCCGGGGGAAGGTCGTCACCACGCTCACCCCCACGCTGGACTGGACCGACGACGACAACCCCGACCTGGCGAGCTACACCCTGTGGTGGGGGACCGATCCGGACTTCGTAACCTACAACGAGGTCACGGATATAGGCGAATCGGAGTATACGATACCAAGCGGCATCGAGGACGGGGAACGCATCTACTGGCGCGTGAAGTCGCTGGATGACCAGGGTGGGGAATACTGGGCCGAGGAGATAGACTGGTACTTCGACGTGGACCTGTCTTTAACCCCCGTCTATCACCTGCTGAGCCCCGAGAAGGGCGAAGTAGTATATGCATTCCCCTTTACGTTTGACTGGGAGGACCACGATCTTGAAGGTCTCGAAAGTTACACGCTGTGGTGGGGGACCGATCCCGACTTCGAGACCTATAACGAAGTCACGGATATTGTCGAGTCGGAGTATACGTTATCGGGCGGCATCGAGGACGGGGCGCGGGTTTACTGGCGGGTGAAATCGCTGGATGACGAGGGTGGGGAGTATTGGGCCGAGGAGCTGGACTGGTACTTCGACGTGGACCTGGGCGGCGGGGTGAACCTCGCCGACTTCGGCGCGGGCGCGACCGACGAGGGCGTGCTTATCAACTGGCGCCTCTCGGGCGAGGAACCGGCCGGGGTGCGCGTCCTGCGGGGTGAGGGCGAGCCGGAGATCATTTCCGGCGTTCTGCCCGGCGATTCATCGAGATACCTCGACCGTGGCGTGGAGCCCGGCGAGAGTTACGCCTACTGGCTGGAGGTTGTCGAGGCCGACGGGTCGGTCTCCCGCTTCGGCCCCACGGAGGCTATCGCGGTTCCCGAGGAAACGTTTACTCTCGTCCTCTACGCCGCCTATCCGAGCCCCTCGCGGGACGTCGTCAACTTCGTCTACTCCCTGCCCGTTGACGGCCGCGTCGTCCTAACGGTGTACGACCTCTCGGGTCGGCGCGTGGCGACGCTGGTTGACTCGGAGCTGACCGCGGGCCGCCACGAGGTTGCCTGGTCCTGCGCCGATGTGCCCAGCGGTGTTTACCTCTACCGCCTGGAAACGAATGCCGGATCGCTGACGCAGCGGCTGGTCGTCAGCCGGTAGCGGCCCCCTTTCCCTGTGGGAGCGGCGCGCCGACGGGATGGGGGTGAGGGCTGCCTTTGAAAAACACGGGCCGACCGCAGAGGGTCGCCCCTACGTCATCGCAAGAAGCGGAAACGGCGGGGATTCGCCCGGGGCGTAGCTCGCTGCGCTCGGTTAAAATCCCCGTCCTACATTTCGGCGTAAGGCGGGGGCTTAAATAACGGGCGGGTGTGGACACCCGCCCCTACGACCGATATGTAGGCGTTGACGTAGGGCGGCAGGCGGCGTACCCGGCGTTGGTCTCGGCGTCCTTCTGGGCGAAGTCGAGGGCCTTGAAGAACTCGATCAGCACGGACTGGGCGGCGAACTTGGCCGCCTTCTGGGCCATGGCCCGCGCCTGGGCCACGTTGGGGTTGTCGGTGTTGGCCACCGATGTGCCGGTCACCACCAGCAATTCCCCATCCACCGCCATGTCGGCGTAGTAGGAGGTGAAGACGTACATGGTGCCGTCATCTACCTGCGCCCGGGCCGGTGGCGGGACATCCGACGTCTCGATGGGCGCCAAGTCGGCCGAAACGGCCAGGGGCGTCAGCAGCAGCAGAATCGAGAGAACTCGCATGGTCATCCTCCAGGCCTCTCCGGTCGGGATCCGACCGGGGCGGCTAAACGGTTTCCTTCAATCGCGCTATAGCGTTCTTCCAGACGACGTCGAACCAGCGTTCGGCCTTGAGCCAGCGGTCGCAATCCCCGAACCCGTAGTGCTCCAGCCGCAGGCGGCAACCGGAACCGGTCGGTTCCACGCTCACCGCCACTGTGGTCGAGCCGGGCTCCATGAACTCGAACTGCTCCTCGTTGCCGGCCCAGGAGACTTTAAGCTTTCCAGGCTCGTATTCCAGCACTTTGCAGCCCAGGGTGCTGTTCACCTCCGGTCGCGCCGAATCCCAGAATAGTTCGTACCGGCCGCCGACCCGGGGCTCTACGTCGGCCCGCTCGCACAGCCAGCGGGCGAGCTTCTCCGGGGCGAGGAACCAGTCGAGGACCTCGTCGGGCGGAATCGGCAGATCTACTTCGTGCTCTATCATGTCATGTATCTTAATCCGACGGCGTCCCGTCGCCCGCTAACGCGGCCCGGGCGGCGCCTAAAATGATTAAAAGGACCGCCGTCGCGCGTTTCCCTTGTAATAAGTCGAATCTCGATAAGAAGAGATTACCAAAGTATGACCGAATCCGGTGCATTCTTCAAGTCGAACCACCCCGGACCGAACGATTGTTCGCCCCTTCGGGTCGGGACGCCGCCGACCCGCGGCGTGACGGATCGGACCGTGCCCGCCGCTCCCCGTAATTTTAAGGAACGCCCGTGACCCGCGCTGTCAAACGCCTGTGGTATTATGGCCATCGAAGGTAAAAAGGAGTCATCCGATGCTCATCGATCGGGAATTCTGCACGGGCGACTGCTGGCTCCTGGCCGGTTCCGGAGCCGTACAGCGTCGTTTGAAAGAAGAGATTTCGGTCAACGGCGGTTTCGATCCCGGCGTCCGGGTGTTGACCCTGGACGAGGCCGCCGAGCTCCTCTCGCGGCAACCCACCGATGAGCCCCGATTACTGACCCGTGGGGAGCCGGTGGCCCTGGCTTCCAAGCTTTTAGCGGACCACGCCGGCGAGTTGCCCTACTTCCGGCGGTTCAGCACCCAGGGGGAGACCGCCCTGGAGGGCGTCGCCGGTCCCGTGGCCCAGGCCCTGCGCCTACTCGGCCAGGAGGGGGAAATCCCGGCGAATACGGTCAAGCTGCGCGACCTCGCCCGTCTCATCGAGCTGCGAGGGGAAGCGTGCCGCAAGCTCCGCGTCGAGGAGCCCTTCGAGCGCCAGCGCCGACTGGCCCGCCTGCTTGACGCCGGGGAGCTGAAACCGCCACCCCGGGCGGTGCTTTTTCTTCCCGCCCACCTCCACCCGGCCGAGCTGGAGCTCGTCACCGCCCTGGACCGCCGCCTGGAACTGCGGGTGATCGTCGAGCCCGAATTCGCCACGGCCGACGAGAACCGCCCCTCGACCCGCCACTTCGCGAAAACCAGGGTCGGGCTGGAGCGCCTCCGGGCGGTGAGAAGCGAGATTGCCGAAACGCGCCCGGAGCGCGAGGGCCTGGTCGAGTGGCTCTTCGACGGCGGGGACCGGCCGGCGGAGAAACCGGAGTACATCCGGATCTGGTCGGCCCCGGACCGCCGGGGCGAGGTCGTCGCCGTAGCGCGGGAAATAAAGCACCGGGCGGCGGAGGGTGAGCCCCTGGGGCGGTTCTCCATCGTCGTTCCCAAATTGGAGCCCTACGTGGCGCTCCTGGCCGCGGAGTTGGCCGAGCGCGGCATCCCCTTCAGCCTGCCGGGCGGCGAACCGTTGTTCGCCAGCGCCCCCGCCCAGGTGCTCCTGGCCCTGTTGAAAGTCCTCCAGCGGCCGGGGAGGGAGGAGCTTTTCGCCTACTGGGGCCATCCCGCGCTCACACCACCCAAGCTGCCCGAGCCGGACGAGGTTTATAAAACTCTGGCGCCGCAGCAGCAGTTTCTGCCGCCGACGCCCCAGGGCGACCCCGCCCGCTTCTGGAGCAATAACCCCCCTGAGAACCGCGACCTCGACCCCGCCGCCTTCGATTTCCTGGCCCGCAAGGCCAACGTCACCGGTCTCCCCCGTGGATGGGAGGACAGGCTGGATTTAAATGAGCGCCTGACACAGGCCTGGCTGCGACCGGTGCTCAACCGCCTGCGCCTGAACGCGCTGCGGGGGCGGGAGGAGGGTGAGTTCCTGGCCGACGAAGCCGCGGTGAAAGAGACGCGGCTGCGAATCTACCAGCTCGCCGCCGTGATCCGCGAACTCAAACGCCTGGAGGAGCTTCGCGATTCCAAGCTGGAGGTCGAGGCGCTGGTCGGGAAAATCCGGGAGGAGCTGGAGCGGCGCGATTTCACCCAGAACCTCCAACGCCGTCTGCTCGATCAGCTTCGGGATTCGACGGGCGATCCCGCCTGGGCGGTCATCGAGCGTCGGCGCGCCGAGGCGGTCAGCCGGGCCGGTCTGGAGCTGGGCAAAGCGCTGGACGCGGTGGTCGGGGTGGCCCGCTTCTCGGATCGTAAGCTAAAGCGGCCCCTCACCGGCCTGGATGCGCTGCGGCGCCTGGTGGAAGGGGAGCTGGCCGCCCGTTCCGTGCGCATTCCGGGTCCGGACGACGCGGTAACCGTACGGGAGTTGGGTCGGACCCATGGCTGGTCGCCCGGCGAGGTCTTCGTCCTGGGGCTGTCCAACGAGGATTTCCCGGCGAGGCCGGAGCGCGGCCTGCTCCACCGGGATTCGCTCAAACGGCAGGCCGACCCCCACGACGAATCGGTCTGTCTCCTGGCCCGCCTGCTACGCCGGGCCGAGAGGCTCTGGCTGTCGTATCCGGCGGCCACCGTTGAAAACGAGGCGCAGCCGGCCCCGCCGCTCAACGACCTGCGGGACCTGTGCGGCCGGAGCGAGCCCCCTGGTCACGACGTCCGTGAAAGGCCCACCTCGTCGGCCGAGCTGGCCGTCGCCGACCCGAACCACGGGCTGCGCGACGGCTCGGTGCGCGGGGCGATAAAATACGCCGCCCTCGTGATCCGCGAGGTGGCCTCTCCCGACCCCACCGCCTACGACGGAAAGGTGAACCGGAAGCTGCTCGACCCGGTCCCCGGCGCCGACCGGCGGGGCGAGCTGGCGGTGACCAAGCTGGAGCAATACCTCACCTGCCCGCGCCGCTACTACTTCGCCCATCTTTTGGGGCTGGAAAGATTCCCCGAGGTCCGCGACGAGGCCGAGGCCGACGTCGTCGGCATCGTCACCCACCGGGCCCTGGAGCTTTTCTTCGCGGGCTCGCGAAAAGAGGGAAGGCGCCCCCTGGAGCCCTGGTCGGACGGCCCGCTCGGAGAGGGCAACTGGGAAAAGGCCTGCGGCCGGATGCTGGAGTGCGCCGCTCGGGCTTTCGTCGGGCAGGGTATCATCGAGCCCAACGCCAGTCCGCCGCCGCTGGAGCAGATGCGGACCGGCCTGGTCAACGCCAGCGCCGCCCTGGACGCCCAGCGCGAGGAGCTGATCCGCGGCCTCGACGACCCCGACGCGAAAGCGCCCTACGGCATCCTCAAGGGAGCCCTGGTCATCCAGCGCGAGCTCATCCGGACCCTGCCCACGGAAATCGAGTTCAGCTTCGGCGGCGACAATGGGAATCCACTGGAGCTGGGCGACCTGCGGCTGACCGGACGGGTGGACCGCCTGGACCGGGACGAGAATTTCGGCCGGTTGGCGATTTACGACTACAAGACCGGCTCCGGTAAAACCGGGATAAATGACCCGCCGGACAATCTCCGCAATCTTCAACTGCCGCTCTACGCCCTCGCCGCGCGTCGGCTCTACGATAGGGACGGCGCGATGGGCCTGCGCGCCGCGGAAATCCGGCTCCACGAAAACTACCGTAACTTACCCCCCGACGACCCGACCCAAAATAGGCCTCTCGAAGGGGCGGTACAGGAAAAGGTGGCGGTGGGCAAACCCAATCGGGCGTGGGTCGTGTCCGACGAGTTCACCCAGAAAATGCTGGAATTCGTGGAGGTCGCCGTTCAGGAGCTGTGGGACGGCATCGTCAACGGCCGCTTCCACCCCCCTCCGGAAATCAAGGACGAGACCTGCAAGTACTGCGACTTCCGCCCCGCCTGCGGCGAGGATTTCCAGGCCCGCAAGCTGTGCCGCCTCCCCGGGGAAGGGGGTGGGGCCGATGGCTAAGTCCTACGCCCTTAGCCCGGAGCAGAACGAGACCGCGGACATCCGCCGCTCGGCCGTCGTCTCCGCCGGGGCCGGCTCGGGCAAGCCCCGCGTACTGGTGGCCCGCTCCCTGCGCCTGCTCGCCGAGGGGGTGAAACCCTCCCGCATCGTGGCCATGACCTTCTCGCACAAGGCCGCCGCCGAGCTCCGCCAACGCATCGACGAGGCTCTCTCCCACGCCTTCCATACCCGGACGCTGGAGGACGAGCCCATCGCCGAGGAGGTCCGCCGGCGGCTCTTCGAGGCCCGCACCCGCCTGGGCGAGGGGCACATCGGCACCATCCACTCCTTCTGCCAGACCCTCCTGGTCGAAGAGCCGACGCTGATGTCCGACCGCCCCGGCTTTTCCGTCCTCGACCAGACCCGGGTCAACCAGCTGAAGCGCCTGGCGCTGCGCCGGGCGGCCTGGGCCAGCGACCCGCTGACGAGCCCCCTGGCGAACCGAGCGCAGCGAGCTATGCCCCTGGCAAAACTGCGCGACGCCGGTCTCACCCGCCGGGCCATCGAGGGAATGACCCTCGATCTTTTGGACAAGGGCTGGGAGCTGGACGAGGCGCGGGAGAATCACGAGCGGCCCGGGGAGGTGCTGGAGGAGCTCATCGCCCGTTGCCGGGAGGAGGCGGTGCGCCTGTACCTCGATGAGCTTCCCGAGGACATCCTGGCCCTGATGGACGGGCAGCTCTCCGATGCCGACCTGGTGAAGAAACTGCGCGAGAAGGAGCTTCTGGGCCTGAACGCCCACGAGATTTTATTGCGTCTCCGGGACCTCCTGGGCCGACTCATCGGCGGAGAGGTCAACTTCGATACGATGATCGGCAGGGATCTCGATTTATTGCGCGGGGTGAAATCCCCACCGGGGATCAACGTCAAGCACCTCCACGGATTTAACACCTTCAAGGCCGTCGGGGGCAATTCGGAAAAAACCCCCAAACACGCCGGCAGCGACACGGCGAAAATCGAGAAGGAGGCCTATCGGCTCACCGGCGTCCTTTTTGGCTGGCTCGACGAGGTGGGCGCAGAGTACCGCAAGCTGAAGGTCGGGGAGCTGGGCGCCGACTACAACGACCTCTTGGACCGCGTCGCCGAGGGGCTCGCCGGCGACGGGGGTCTGGTGGATGTCCTGCGCGGCCGCTACCGCCACTTCCTGGTTGACGAATTCCAGGACACCGACCCGCGCCAGTGGGAGATAATCCGCGCCCTGGCCGTGCCCCGGGGCAAGGAAATCGACGACGGGAGCCGGACGCTCTTCATCGTCGGCGACCGCAAGCAGGCCATCTACGGCTTCCGCGGCGGCGACAACACCGTCTTCCGCAAGGCCGAGGGGGAGCTGGAGCCGCTGATTCGCCAGACCAAAACCCTGGCCGACAACTACCGCTCCCGCCAGGCGATTCTCGATTTCGCCAACCCGGCCTTCGAAAAAATCTTCTCCGCCGACGCCGACTTGATCACCCACGACCCCGAGGGCTCCACCGCCGTCAAGCCCCAGACGATGAACCGCGCCCGCGAGGGCGGCGAAGGCGGCTCGGTGACGGTGATCAGCCCCGCGGAGTCGGCGGGGAAAGTGGATAAACTGGCCGGGGCCCTGCTCACCGCCGGGATTATCGGCGAAATTCTGCGGGGCGAATTCCCCGACATCCCCGCGCGCGAGGATTACCCCAACGACAAGGTCCGCGACGGCAGGCTGTCGCTGGTGGGCGTCCTGGCGCCCACGCGGGAGCAGTTGACGCTCACCGCCGCGGCGCTGGACTGCCTGGGGCTGGGCGACGGTTACGCCCTGGCCCGGGGCAGCGGCGTCTTC
>JAPLSK010000187.1 GCA_026398675.1 bacterium
TTCAAGCCGCTTTACGAGTGGAGCTGGCCCGTCGAGAAGAAAATCTACACCGTGGCCCATGAAATCTACGGCGCCGAGCACGTGGACTACGCGCCCAAGGCGAAGCGCGACCTGAAGACCATCGAGGATTTCGGCTACGCGGGGCTGCCGGTTTGCATCGCCAAGACGCAGAATTCCCTCTCGGACAACCTCACGCTCCTGGGGCGGCCCAAGGACTTCGTGGTGACGGTGCGGGAGATTCAAATCGCCGCGGGGGCGGGATTCGTCATCCCGCTCACCGGGGACATCCTGCGCATGCCGGGCCTGCCGAAAGACCCGGCGGCCGCGCACATGGACATTGACCTGGACGGCAACATAACCGGGCTGTTTTAGCGTGGACCGCGCCGGCCGTGTCACCTACTCCCCCCGGTTCATCGCCCGCATCCGCGAGCTCCACCGGGGGATGGAAGGCTGGCCCCATTACGCGCGGTACATCGAGGAGCACCTGGGAGGTCCGGACAGCCGCGTGGTCCGCTTCACCGAACGGCTCCTGCCCGAGATAGAGTTCTTCTGCGGGCCGCTCGATTCCAAACGCGTGTTGGACTTCGGCTGCGGCACGGGAGCCAGCACGGTCGCCCTGGCCTGTCGGGCCGGAGGGGTCCACGCTTACGACATTGACCGCGAGGCTCTGGACATCTGCCGGCTGCGCCTAAGCGAGCACGGCCTTGCCGACCGGGTGGCGTTCCCGGACGCGCCCGAGGGCGCCGGAGGGGGTTACGACCTGATCCTTCTCTCCGGGGTCGTCGAGCACATCCCCTTGAGCGAGGCCGGTCTGCGGAGGGACGTCCTGCGGCGGGTCTTCGGGCTCCTCGCGCCGAACGGATGCCTTTATATCACCGAGACGCCCAACCGCCTGTGGCCCTTCGACTTTCACACGACCGGGCTCGCGGGGATTCCCTGGACGCGGCCGGGCTCGCCCTGGGCGCACCTCCGGGCCGTGAGGCGCGGGCGCTATTCCCCCACGGAGCGGCTGAGCCCGGGGCCGCGCGGGTTGGAGGAAGCCGGAGCCTGGGGATCCACCTGGTGGGAAATCAAGGGGTGCCTGCGCGGGTTGCCCTGGCTGTCGGTCAACCTCCTGCCCGGTCACGACAGGCACGTTCACATTCCACCCGTGGGGCTTCTTAAGCGGTTCGCTGAAAGTCTGGTTTATTTCTCCTTCACCCGACCCCTTGGCGTGCCGATTACCGCCTTCACCCCGTTCATCAACAACCTGGTTCTGCAACGGTCGGGATGAACCGGAACGAACCGAGCGTAGCGAGCTCAAGCCTCTGGCAAAATGTTCGCGCGGCTGACCTGAAGAACACCGTCCCGGCAACCGACATCGTCCGTCGGGCGCAAACGATTTGCCGGGGGCATAGCTCGCTTCGCTCGATTCCGCCCCCCGGACAACGGAGGCACCTTGTTCCGACTTACCGCCCGCCTGCGCAGGGTCATCCAGCGCCGGCTCTTCAAGGACGAGCAGAAGCGCAAGCGGATCACCACCCCGTTGTCCATCCTCCCCGCGGCCTTAGTCATCGGATACATGTGTTTCATCATGCTGGAAACTTTATGGGTCGCCGTGTGGACGGTCGGTGCCGGGTTACTCATCTCCATCTTCGTCTACGCGAGGGTTTTTTCGGATCGCGCCCTCGCGGTGAGCCTCCTCTACCAGGAAATCGAGGAGCACTGGCGCGCCTTTAACGAGAGGATAGGCAAAAACCCCACCGGACCTCGGTTCAAGACGGTCATCGCGGGGTACGAGACGATAGCCAAGCGGTTCAAGGAAATAGACACGAAACCGGGGGAGCTGAAGCCGCTGGTGGACGAGGTTTACTCGGTCGCCGTAGCCCTGGCCGGCGAGTGGCTGCGCCAGGACAAGGTGTACCAGTTCTATGAGCGCGCCAGGGACATAGACTCGAAGCCGCTGGTGGACAAGGCCTGGCGTCTTATAACCAATCTGGTGGAGCGCACCAACGACTTCGCCGGGCTGGTGGATCGCCTCGCCGAGGCCGTGAACCGCCTGGAGGCCTTCGAGCTGGAGAGCGAGGTGGCGAAGGAGTTCGGCACCGCGGGCTCCGGCACCGCCGTGGATTTATCCCCCATCACCGCCCTGGTGGACGACCTGCGCGATTGGAGCAAGTGCCTGACCGCGACCCAGGAGGAGTTCGACCGGGAAAAACTCTAAACGGCCGAAAACAAGAATAAGGAAACAAGGGATTTTGCCGGGGCATTACTCGGTTCGCCGGGGGCGTAGCTCGCTTCGCTCGGTTCGCTCGGTTAAACCCCTTGCCCCAGACGTAAAAAAGCGACGAGAGGAGAGGCATGGGCAGTTTCGACTCACAAGCGCACGCCGACACCATCGAATACTACCGCCTGACGCTGGAGGCCCGCAAGCGGGACCCCCACGCCAGGGAGGCGGCAAAGGCGGACGCCGAAACCCTGGAGATGGTCAAAAAGACCCCGGACCTCCTCGATATGAGCCGGCAATTCACAGAGGGCGGTCATTCCTTCCGGCTCGCGCGGGCTATAGCGGTTGACGGCGCCCGCTTCCAGGCGGAAGCGTACGCCGGGATGGAAATGGAGGAGTTGTCCGGGCATTGGAAAGCCCGGGCCGAGGCCATTTTCAAGACCGCCGATTTCAACGAGATAGACTCCGTCTCCGCCCGGTGCGCCGAAGATGAAGCGAAGCTTCAGGAAAGAATCGGCCGCACCAAGACCCTGATGGACGAAACCGTGGAGAACACGTTCTACGTGAGCGCCGCCGAGCCGGGCTCCGAGCTTTCCAAAAGCGCCCGGACCAAGATGGAGGCCGGCCTGAAGGAGCTCGCCGAGCGCAACCCCGGCAAGCGCTTCCCCGACCTGCTGAAGCTCCCCTGGATTCGCAACCGTTTCACCTACGACGACGCGCAGCTCAAGCGCCTGACCGAGATATTCGAGGGTGTCAACGCCGACAGTCTCGGGGGGAGGTACTGATGGACGCCGTCGTCAAGCAGATGGTAGACGGGATGAGGATGGGCCTGGACGCGCAGTCGTCCATGATTTCCGACAAAAGCCTTCTGGAGCCGGCGCGCGAGGTCATCACCCGCATGGAGGCCATCGGCAACGAGCCCGGCATGGACATCATCAAGTTCCAGGACCGGATGCAGTCCGAAGGGCTCATGGAGAAGTACGGCCAGGCCATGGTCAAGCTCTCCGAGGCGCAGACGGCCGGTATGGACCAAAAAATCGCCGAGATGGAGCAGGCGGGAAAGGAGCTCAAGCCGGTGGACCTGGCCACCCTGGACATCACCGACCTGGAGATAGTCGTCAAGCCGCACCGCATGGTTTACGACACCACGGTAAAGGACAACGACCAGATCCCCCATCAGAAGAAAGCCTACGAGGCGTTCTTCGCCCTGGCCAAGGAGTGCAAGACGATTCCCGAGTTCAACCGCCGCTCGCTGGCCGAGGGGCACCAGGACCATATGGGGCAGGCAGGCACCTGGGACACCAACCTGAACTCCTTCAACGTCGAGGTGACCCACCATCAGCCCGACATGATCACCTGGGCCTTGAACGCCCTGGAGATTACCCGGGACTACCCCTTCCCGATGAACGTGGTCTACGCCCTGAACCGGAACTCGATGGAGAACGCTCTGACACTCGCCCTACGCCAGAACGCCCTCCTGCCCTTCACCTGCTTCGCCGACGCCATGGGCGAGTACCTCCTGTGGGCCCACATGCACACCGAGGAGCAGCGGCATAAAATCCACGCCCTGTTGAAGCTTTCAGGGGAATTCAACGGCTGGGAAATGGACGAGGCCTTCTACCGACCCTACGTGCGTCGGCGGATGGAGTTTGGCCAGGAGATCATCGCCCAGGAACAGGGACCGGACTACCTGGGCCTGACCCCCCTCCTGCGCGCCGGCTGGCACATGGACGCCAAGTACACCCCAGAAGAGAAGAAGGCCTTCGGCGATTTCGCAAAGTATCCCAAGCCGGACCCGCTGCCGTACCCCTACCGCACCGGCCCGGTGGGCGGAGTGGAGCTGGTGCTCCCCGAACCGGCCTTCGCCACCCCCTTCGACGAGCCGTACCAGGTCAAGGTAATTTTAACGAACCACGCCGCCGAGCCGCGTTCCCTGGATACGGTCAAGGGCCTGCGCTGCTGGGTCTTCCGCGGCGAGGGGAAGCCCGTCGTCAAGAAGACCGGGGTCAAGCTGCCCGCCAAGCTCGCTCCCGGTCAGAGCGTGACCCTGGAGGGCGATCTCTTCGCCTGGGGGTTGCCCAAGGAGGAGGAGCTGATGATGGTCGCCTTCGACGTCGGCGTCGCCGGGGAATACACCTGCGACCTGGCGCAGAAGTACTCCGACTTCAAGTCGCTCACCCCCTTCACCTTTGCCGATTATTATCTGGAGCCCTTCCAGGGGGGGATGGCTTCGGCGCCGGCCTTCGTCATGCCCCACCGCCCGGTGCCGGCTTACCCGTTCCCGATTCCGGTAACCGGGTAAAAAAAACACTCGAATGAAGGCAAGGGGCTTAAGCCCCTTGTCTCCTTTTCTCCAGGCCCGGCCTCCGCCATTGCTTACCACTACCGGCTGGAGTAGAATGGGCTGGAGGAGGCGGTTATGAGTGGCATCGCGGTGGATAAACGCAGGCTCGACGCCCTGTGCCGACGGTGGTGGATTGATGAGCTGGCGTTATTCGGCTCCTATCTACGCGGCGACAATACCTCAAAGAGCGATGTGGATCTGCTGGTGACCTTTAATCCCCAAGCCCAATGGTCGCTTTACGATTTCGTCGAACTGCAGGAAGAGCTCTCCAGTCTATTGGAACGAAAGGTGGACCTGGTGAGCCGCCGGGGTTTGGAACGCAGCCGAAA
>JAPLSK010000188.1:0-1515 GCA_026398675.1 bacterium
CGGGTCCAGTTCGGCAAGCCCATCGGCGACCTCCAGGCCATCCAGTGGATGGTGGCGGACATGGCGACCCGGGTTGACGCGGCGCGCCTTCTGACCTACCGCGCCGCCCTCCTGGAGGACCAGGGGGACGTGAGGTTCTCCCGCGAGGCCGCCATGGCCAAACTCTTCTCATCGGAGACCGCCTGTTTCTGCGCCGACTGCGCCATGCAGATACACGCCGGGTACGGCTACTGCGGCGACTACTCCGACATCGAGCACATCTACCGCGACGCCCGTATCACGCGCATCTACGAGGGCACCAGCGAAATCCAGCGGCTGGTCATCGGCACGTCGTACCTCCGGTAAAATGGAGACAAGGGGTTTAACCGAGCGAAGCGAGCTATGCCGTCGGCAAAACCCCTTGCCCCAAAAGCGAGCGAAGGGGAGTTTATGGGGATAAATGAGAAAAACCGCCGCGGGGACGAGACCGCGGAGTGGAAGGAAAGAATCGCCGGACTGCCCGAGCGCGACGTCCTCTTCGAGACGATCAGCGGCCGGCCCATCAAGCCCATGTACACCCCCGACGACCTGGGTGACTTCGACTATGCACAGAAGCTCGGGGTTCCCGGGTTGCCGCCCTACACCAGGGGCGTGCAGGACAACATGTACCGCGGCCGACTGTGGACCATGCGCCAGTTCTCCGGCTTCGGCTCCGCCGAGGACACCAACGCCCGGTACAAGTACCTCCTCGGGCAGGGGCAGACCGGCCTCTCCGTCGCTTTCGACCTGCCCACCATCATGGGCTACGACTCGGACCACACCCGCGCTTCAGGGGAGGTCGGGCGCTGCGGCGTGGCCATCAGCTCCCTGGCGGATATGGAGGTCCTCTTCGACGGCATCGCCCTGGACAAGGTCTCGACCTCGATGACCATCAACGCCCCGGCGTCGCTCCTTCTGGCCTACTACATCGTGGTGGGGGAAAAGCAGGGGGTGGACTCCAAGGTCCTGCGCGGCACGATTCAGAACGACATCCTCAAGGAGTACATCGCCCAGAAGACCTGGATCTTCCCGCCCGAGCCGTCCATGCGGCTGATAACCGACGTCTTCGCCTTCTGCGCCGACCAGGTTCCCAAGTGGAACACCATCTCCATCTCGGGGTACCACATCCGCGAGGCGGGTTCCACGGCGGTGCAGGAGCTGGCGTTCACCCTGGCCGACGGCTTCGCGTACGTGGAGGCGGGAATCGCCGTCGGGCTGGACGTGGACGTCTTCGCGCCCCGGCTGTCACTCTTCTTCAACGCCCACCTAGACTTCTTCGAGGAGATAGCCAAGTACCGGGCGGCGCGCCGCATCTGGGCCCGCCACATGCGCGATAAATACCACGCCAAGGACCCCCGCTCCTGGCTCATGCGCTTCCACACCCAGACCGCCGGGTGCAGCCTCACCGCCCAGCAGCCGGAGAACAACATCGTGCGCACCGCCCTGGAGGCCCTGGCCGGAGTCCTCGGCGGAACGCAGTCCCTCCACACCAACTCC
>JAPLSK010000188.1:1526-2509 GCA_026398675.1 bacterium
TGGGCGGCGTGCTCAAGGCCATTGACCTCGGTTTCTTCCAGCAGGAGATAGCCGACGCCGCCTTCGAGTTTCAGCGCAAGATAGAGAAAAAGCGGCGGACGGTCATCGGGGTCAACAAGCACGTCATCCCCAACGAAAAGATAGCCATAGACCTCCTGAAGATTGACCCCGAGGTGGATCGGATCCAGCGGGAGCGGCTGGGCCGCGTCCGGGCGGATCGTAGCCCCGAAGAGGTCAAGAAAGCCCTCGACGGCCTGCGCCGGGCCGCGCGGGACGGCTCGAACACCATGCCCCACTTCTTGAATTGCGCCCGGACCTACGCCACCCTGGGCGAGACCCTGGGCGTGCTCCGGGAGGAGTTCGGCGAGTACAAAGAGCCGCCGATATTCTAGCCCCCTCCCCCCTCTGGGGGGAGGGCTGGGGTGAGGGGCAGGGGTAAGGGCTGCCTAAACCCCCTCTCCCCTCTGGGGAGAGGGCTAGGGTGAGGGTCGGGTCCCCCTCTCCCTGTGGGAAGGGCTGCCTAAACCCCCTCTCCCCTCTGGGGAGAGGGCTGGGGTGAGGGGCAAGTCAACAAGCTATAATCAGACTGCATAAGCTACCACTAAAAGGTGGGTCATGCGTACACTGGTAATTCTGCTGGCTTTACTGGTGATCGCCGGACTGGCCGAGGAGGGCGCGGGCCGCATCGCCTTCGTTTCCGACCGCGACGGGGACGATGAAATTTTTGTTATGGACGCCGACGGGAGCAACCAGACCCAGTTGACCTTCAATGATGACTGGGACAGCTCTCCCGCCTGGTGCCCGGTGGAGTAGGAGGCCGACGATGAAACTTCAGATAACCATCTATCAGGACGAAACCGGGATGTACGTGGTGGAGTGCCCTGCCATCCCCGGCTGTGTCTCCCAGGGCAAGACGGAAGCCGAGGCGCTGGCGAATATCCGTGAGGCCATCGCCGCCTGCCTGGAGGTCCGCCGGGAGGAGG
>JAPLSK010000189.1:0-12201 GCA_026398675.1 bacterium
GATGGTCTGGGCCACGCGGTCGAAGATCAGCAACTGATCGGCGATGAAAAAGTAAAGGATCGGCGTCTGGAGTTCGTCGAGCGGCGGGCGTGGCACGACCGGCTCCACGTCGTGAATGAATTCGTAACCGATGAACCCCACGGCGCCGCCCGTGAACCGCGAAACAGGAAGTGGCACTGCCACCCCGCTCCAGAAATTTACTGGGATACTCCGCGGCGCTGACCCCTCGAAGGGCGTCAATCGCAAATCGCGAGACAGGAAGTGGTCCCACCACCCCGGGGGTTGCACGGGCGCGAACGGCTTTAGTATAATCTCCAGCCGCCGGGGACGACCCCGGGATACCGACGGATTTACCAAGCCCTCGTAGCTCAGTCGGTAGAGCACCTGCATGGTAAGCAGGTGGTCACCAGTTCAATTCTGGTCGAGGGCTCCATTTATGCACCGGCCGGGGCTCCGACCGGATGCAGCAACAGTCAGATACCGGCATGGTCTCGAATCGCGACATCATCGCCCTTGCGTGCACCAAGTGCAAGCGGAAGAACTACACCCTGACGAAGAACAAGAAGACGCACCAGGGCAAGTTGGAGCTTACGAAGTACTGCCCGTGGGACCGTGAACGGACGGTTCACCGCGAGGCCAAACCCTAGCCCGCTCCGGGCCCCGCCGCGGACGGGTTCGACCGTTCGAGCGCCGGACCACCGCGGTCGGTGCCGGTGTGTCCGATTGACGCCGTCACAGTAAATAGGCCAGTAGCTCTAATGGTAGAGCGGCGGACTCCAAATCCGCAAGTTGGGGGTTCGAGTCCCTCCTGGCCTGCCAGTCCGTAGGCCGCCCACCGAGGCAGGCGTCCTCGCGCCTGAGAGAGATATGTTTGACAGGATAAAAAGGTTCGTCCGCGAGACGAGGGTCGAGCTCTCCAAGGTCACTTGGCCCACGCGGCGGGAAGTCGTCTCCTCCACCCTGATCATCATCGCCATGAGCGCCTTTCTGGCCGTGCTCATCGGGGTGTTCGACTTTGGGATGTCCACGCTCATTGACTGGATTTTGAGCCAGCGATAAACGATATGACCGACGAACTCGAGAAACCGGTAGCTCTTCTGGTACGCGGTTTATGTGTACTCGGGCCACGAGAAAAAGGTGCTGGGCAACCTCCGCCGCAGGATCGAGCTCTCCGACATCCCCCACCTTTTCGGAGAGGTCGTGGTGCCCTCGGAGGACGTGCTCGTCCAGCGTTCCGGTCGCAGCGCGAAGACGACCCGCCCCTACTTCCCGGGCTACGTCATCTTCCAGATGGTCGGCCGGGACCACGATCTAGAAAAGGCCGACGACCGCAACTTCATCGAGGTGACCAACCTGGTCATCAGCACGCCGGGCGTACGGGGCTTCGTGGGCGGACGGCGCGACCCCGCCCCCCTGGATTCGGAAGAGGTGGCGCGCGTCCTTTGCACCGAGGAGTCGAAGACCGAGCGGATCAAGGACGTCCCATTCTCCAGGGGCGACCAGGTGCGGATCACGGACGGCCCCTTCGCCAACTTCGACGGAATCGTCGAGGAGGTCATGGCGGACCGCCACAAGGTCCATGTCGCCGTCACGGTTTTCGGCCGGACGACCCAGATCGAGATAAATATCGGCCACCTTGTAAAGACGTAGGCCTTCGGGCCGTTGAAATTCACGGGGGGTGTGTCTGGCATCCCTCAGCCGCCGGGGACATCCCCGACGGGTCTCCGGGACGGTGCCTCTCGTCTGGCGGTTATCAAGCTCCAGTGTCCCGCCGGCGCAGCCACTCCGGCGCCGCCGGTCGGACCGGCGTTGGGCCAGTACGGCATCAACATCGGCGAATTCTGCAAGGTCTTCAACTCCCAAACCGCCGATCAGGCCGGCCTGGTGATCCCCGCGTTGATCACCATCTACGCCGATCGGAGCTTCACCTTCGAGCTCAAGACCCCCCCCGCGGCCGTTTTGATCAAAAAGTCCGTGAAGCTGGCCAAGGGCTCGGGCGAACCGAACCGTGAGAAGGTCGGCATACTCACCGAGGCCCAGCTGCGCGAGATCGCCGAGATAAAAATGCCCGACACCAACTGCAACACCATCGAGGCCTGCATGGAGATGGTGGCGGGCACGGCGCGGTCCATGGGTGTAACGATCGAGGGGTAATCCGCCGCGCCGCCCGGACCCGTAACAACGATTCCGCGGACCCGATCCTTCGGAATCCGCTCGAGGAGATGGAATGCCCATCGGCAAGAGGATGCGGGAGATGAGCCAGAGGGTTCCCGAGGAACCCGTTCTACTCAGGGACGCCCTGGCGCTGGTCAAGGAGATGGCGGTCGAGAAGTTCGACGCCACCTGCGACGTGGCGATCCGGTTGGGCGTTGACCCGCGCAAGGCCGAGGAGAATA
The DNA here is from genome assembly GCA_026398675.1 of bacterium. Taxonomy (NCBI): domain Bacteria; species bacterium. Next base: position 2,397 of record JAPLSK010000189.1, read on the forward strand.
TCCGCGGCTCCTGCCCGGCCCCGGCCGGGTTGGGGCGCAAGGTCACGGTGTTGGCTTTCGTCGGCGGCGAGAAGCTGCAGGAGGCCAGGGACGCCGGCGCCGATATCATCGGCGACGAGGAAATCATCGAGAAAATCCAGAACGGTTGGACCGAGTTCGACAAAGTGGTGGCCACCCCGGATCAGATGAAATCCCTGGCCAAGCTGGGGCGGGTTCTGGGTCCGAAGAAGCTCATGCCTTCCCCCAAGGACGGCACGGTGAGCATCGCGATAGGCGAGGCCATCACTCTTTTAAAAACCGGCCAGATCAACTTCCGCGTGGACAAGGCCGGGATAGTGCACGCCCAGGTCGGCAAGGTCTCCTTCGACGTTGACTCACTTTTCCGCAACGCGATGAGCCTGTTGGAGACGCTCATCCGCCTGCGGCCGGCCTCGGTCAAGGGCCGGTACATCAAGAGCATCCACGTCTCGAGTACTATGGGTCCCAGCGTCAAGGTCGATCCGAAAATCAGCGTGGAGGATATCCGCGTTTGAGCAAGGAGTGCAGGTGACCCGCGAGGAGAAGAGAACCGTCGTCGCCGAGCTTGTGGAGACCCTCTCCAAGACCGACTGCGCCCTCTTCGTCAACATGATCGGCCAGACCGTGGCCGAGTCGACGGAGCTTCGGCGTCGCGTGCGCGGCAGCGACTCCCGTTTGCGACAGGTCAAGAACACACTGACCAGGTTAGCCCTGGGCTCGCTCGGACGCGAGGCGGCCCTGCCCCTTTTGGACGGGCCCACGGCATTGGCCACGACGACGCACCCCGTCGAGCTTTCCCGGGTGCTGGTCGGCTTCAACAAGGACTACGAGGACAAGCTGGAAATCCGTGGCGGCTGGCTTTTCGATAAAATGCTCGACTTCAAAAGCGTCGTGGAGCTGTCGAAGTGCCCGCCCCTGCCCGAGATGCGCGCCAAGACCCTGGGGCTCTTCTTGGCACCCATGGCGAGCTTCTTGAGCCTTTTGAACCAGGTCCCCGCTTCGTTCGTGCGCGTGCTCGCGGCAAAGGCCGCCCAGGAAGAGCGCTAGAGACGAAGTTAAGCCCCGGTTTATCGTGCCGGATGGTGAAAAACGCTTTTTTTAGTTTTGCGAAGGGAGAGAGATGAAGAAAGAGGAAATCAAAGAGGCCCTGGGTAAGATGACCGTCGTCGAGCTCGCCGAAATGGTAAAGGAGCTCGAGGAGGAGTGGGGCGTATCCGCCGCCGCTCCCGTCGCCGTGGCTGCCGCTTCCGGCGCCGCAGCCGGCGCGGCCGACGCCGAGGAGGAGAAGACGGAGTTCAACGTCATCCTCGCCAGCTTCGGCGATAAGAAGATCCAGGTCATCAAGGAGATTCGGGCGATAACCGGTCTCGGTCTCCAAGCGGCCAAGGAGCTCGTAGAGGGCGTACCCTCGACCATCAAGGAGGGTATCGAGAAGGAAGAGGCCGTCAAGATCAAGGATCAGGTCGAGGGCGCCGGGGGCATCGTCGAGATCAAGTAACGGTTTGAGGTCGGGCGCGTCCGGTTATCCGGGCGCGCCTTATGGCCGTTGTGCGCCTTATTTTTCTGCGCAACCTTTTATAAAACCCTTACTTATCATTTCAGGCACGGATAATGCAAAAAATCTGGTCAAGCGGACCAGATTTGTGTATAATACACCGCTCGTGCGGAAGGCCGACTCCGGCGCGGCTCGCGAGACGGGGTGACGCCCCCGGCGCAAATACGGCTGAAAGTATTCCGGCGGCCGAAGGCGTGACTGCACCCAAAGGAAAAACGGGCCGGTTGTGATTTATGCGTAACGGGGGATGGCCGGCGAGCCATACCACCGCTTTTAAGTAAAATCCATCGGGCGAAATAAATCCTGCCGGGCTCCGGGAGCCGCATCCGGGGCTTGGGGTTTACGTTTACCTTCCGCGCGCCTTCCCACAGGTCCATTCAGTCCGCGACCCTCACGCGTGCTCCACCAACGGTAAAAAACAGCTTGGGAGAGCCCATGCCCGAGAAGACCCCGAAACCGAGCGCAGCGAGCTATGCCCCCGGCAAATCTGCGTCCAAAGGCAAATCTGCGTCCGCAGGCAAAACTGCGCTCAAAGGGAAATCTGCGCCCGAAGGGAAAACCTCCCGGAGCAAACGGGGGAAGTACCCCCATGCTCCGCGCACCTCCTACGCCAAGCTCCCCATCGCCATGGAGCTCCCCAACCTGTTGCAGGTGCAGCGTGACAGCTTCAACAACTTCCTGCAGCAGGGTGTCCCGGCGTCAAAGCGCCTCCGTCAGGGCCTGCAGTACGCATTCGAGCGGGTGTTCCCCATCGAGGACCCCTCGGGGGTCTTCCGCCTCGAATTCGTCCGCTACAAGCTCGACCTGCCCAAGTACGAGGTCGAGGAGTGCAAAGACCGGGACATGACCTACGGGGCTCCTTTGAAGGTTACCTTCCGCCTCGACGTGTACTCGGTCGACCGCAAGCACAAAGAGGACCGCCAGCTCATAGACAAGCGGGAGGAGACGCTGTACCTGGGCGAGCTGCCGATGATGACCGACTCGGGTACGTTCATCATCAACGGCGCGGAGCGGGTCGTGGTCAGCCAGCTCCACCGCTCGCCCGGCGTCTTCTTCAAGGAGGACCAGCAGCCGGGCGGCCGCAAGCTCTACTCCTCCCGGATCATCCCCGTCCGCGGCTCGTGGCTGGACTTCTCCATAGACGCCAACGACGTGATGTACCTCTCCATTGACCGCAAGCGCAAGATGCTCATCACCACGTTCCTGCGGGCGCTGGGCTACGCGTCGAACGCGGAAATATTGGCGATTTTCGCCTCGGGCAACCCCATCCCCGTAGACGACAAAAAGCGGGTTGTCGGCGGCGCCCTGGCCACCAAAATTTTCGACCCCCACTCCAAGAACCCCGACGATGTCCTCTATGAGTACGGGACACGGATAGACGAAGAGGTCTACCGGACCCTGGTCGAGGTGGGAATCCGCCACGTCCGGCTGCTGCCCGATCTGGTGCCGATCACCGACAGTGCGCGGCTCCTGAGCGCCGTCTCCCTCGAAGACGTCGTAGACATGAGCTCCGGCGAGCTTCTGGTCGAGGCCGACCGGGAGATTACCCCGGAGATATTCACCCAGCTCGCCGAGGCGGGCATCGAGGCGGTCAGGGTCATCCCCGACCCCGACACCATCTGGTTCTCCGTCATCCGCAACACCCTGGAGAAGGACTCCATGCCCTCCAAGGTGGAGTCGGCCCTGCGGGTCTACACCCTGCTGCGCCCCGGGGAGCCGCCCAACACCGAGGCGGCGGTGAAGTTCTTCAACACCCTCTTCTTCAACGTGCGCCGCTACGACCTGGGCAACGTGGGCCGCAAAAAGCTCAACGACAAGCTGAGGATGAACCTGCCCCTGGAGGAGCACCGCCTGGACCGGGACGACATCGTCGAGACCTGCCGCTACCTGTTGAAGCTGCGGGGCGGGGAAATGGGCGCCTCCACCGACGACATAGACCACCTGGGAAACCGGATAGTGCTCAGCGTGGGCGAGCTCTTGGAGGACGTGTGCCACGTGGGCATCGCCCGCCTGGAGCGCGTCGCCCGCGACCGCATGGCCGTCCAGGAACCGGGCCGGTGCATGCCCAGTGACCTCATCAACTCCAAGCCGCTCACCGGGGCCGTAAAGGTGTTCTTCGGCTCCTCGGCCCTGTCGCAGTTCATGGACCAGGTCAACCCGCTCTCCGAGCTGACCCACAAGAGGCGCGTCTCGGCGCTGGGCCCCGGCGGTCTTTCGCGCGACCGGGCCACCTTCGAGGTGCGCGACGTCCACTACACACACTACGGGCGGCTCTGCCCCATCGAGACCCCGGAAGGGCCGAACATCGGCCTGATCAGCTCACTTTCCACATACGCCCGCATCAACGCCTTCGGCCTCATCGAGACCCCCTACCGGCGCGTGACGAACGGGAAGGTCGGCGACGAGATCGTGTACCTCTCCGCCGACACCGAGGAGAACCTGATAGTCGCCCAGGCCAACGTGGAGGTGGATGAAGAGGGGCGCATCACGGACAGCCTGGTCCTCGCCCGCTTCCAGAGCGAGTTCACCCGCGTCAAGCCCAGCGAGATAGACTACATGGACGTGAGCCCGAAGCAGGTCATCAGCATCTCCACCTCCCTCATTCCCTTCCTGGAGCACGACGACGCAAACCGGGCCCTGATGGGCTCCAACATGCAGCGCCAGGCGGTGCCCCTGATGACCACCGAGCCTCCGCTGGTCGGCACCGGCGTGGAAGAGATAGCCGCCCGGGACTCGGGGGTTCTGGTCGTTGCCCGGCGGCCCGGCGTAGTGGCCTACGTCTCCGCGACCCGCATCGAGGTCGAGACCAAGGACGTGGACGAGTACACCGGCCTCTTCGAGCGCGATGTGTACGAGCTGAAGCGCTACGTGCGCTCGAACCAGGACACCTGTATCAACCAGAAGCCCATGGTTACGCAAGGGCATAAGGTTAAAGTGGGGGACGTGCTGGCCGACGGCCAGGCCACGTCCGTCGGTGAGCTGGCCCTGGGGCGCAACGTCCTGGTCGCCTTCATCCCCTGGTACGGCTACAACTACGAAGACGCCATCATCATCTCCGCGGAGCTGGTCCAGAACGACATCTTTACCTCCATCCATATCGAGGAATACGAGATAGAGTGTCGGGAGACCAACCTCGGCCGCGAAGAGATTACCGCTGACATCCCCAACGTCTCGGCCGACAGCCTGCGCAACCTGGACGAGGCGGGGATAATCCGCGTCGGTGCCAGCGTAAAGCCGGGCGACATCCTCGTCGGCAAGGTCGCTCCCAAGGGCGAGACCGAGCTGACCCCCGAGGAGAGCCTGTTGAGGGCAATCTTCGGCGAGAAGGCCAAGGACGTCCGCGACGCCTCCCTCAAGGCCCCTCCCGGTCTGGAGGGCAAGATAATCGGCATCAAGACCTTCTCCCGCAAATCCAAGGAGCGTTCGGACCACCTCACCGAGAACGAGCTCGACTCCATCGAGGAGTACAAGCGGTACAAGGAGGAGGAGCTGGCGCGCCTGGAGAAGGAAGAAGGGTACGCCCTCAAGCGGTTACTCGTCCTGAAGTGGCCCAAGATAAAGGCCACCGAGGCCCGCGCCAAGGCCCAGGACATCGTGGACGAGCTCATCGAGGTGGACGCCGACTTCGCCGAGCGCATCGTGGATACCCTGGACCGATACGAGGAGATGAAGGCCAGGGTCGATCTGCAGACCAAGATAAAGATTGACCGCATCGAGCGCGGTGACGAGCTTCCCCCGGGCATCTACTCCATTGTCAAGGTGTACGTGGCCCGCAAGAGCCGCCTGTCGGTGGGCGACAAGATGGCCGGACGCCACGGAAACAAGGGCGTCGTGTCAATCGTCGTGTCCCAGGAGGATATGCCCTACCTCCCCGACGGGACGCCCATCCAGATGGTGCTCAACCCCCTGGGCGTGACGAGCCGGATGAACGTGGGGCAGATTATGGAGACCCACATCGGCTGGGCGGCCCACGAGCTCGGATACTACGTGGCCACCCCCGTCTTCGAGGGCGCCACCGAGGAGGAGGTCAAGGAGCTGTTGAAGAAGGCCGGCCTGCCCGAGAACGGCAAGAGCGTTCTCTACGACGGCAAGACCGGCGAGCACTTCGACACCGAGGTCTCCGTGGGTTACATGTACATGATGAAGCTCTCCCACCTGGCCGAGGAGAAGATTCACGCCCGGTCCATCGGCCCGTACTCCCTGGTCACCCAGCAGCCGCTGGGCGGGCGGGCGCAGATGGGCGGCCAGCGCTTCGGCGAGATGGAGGTCTGGGCTGTCGAGGCCTACGGCGCCGCCCACACGCTGCGAGAGCTCCTCACGGTCAAGTCCGACGACGTGCCCGGACGATCCATGATGTATGAGGCCATCGTCAAGGGCGAGAACACGCCGGAGCCGGGTATCCCCGAGAGCTTCAACGTCCTGCGGCGTGAGCTGATGGGGCTCTGCCTGGACATGCAATTAGAGGAGTAGGGGCGGTCCCGTAGGACGATTCCGTAGGACGAGTCCTCTGTGGCCGCCGGGGTTCGGTTGCCAAACAAGGGGCGTAGGGCGACCCGTAGGACGAGTCCTCTGCGGTCGCCCGCGGGCGGGGACAGAGCCCCGCCCCTACGCAGAAAATTTTTACTCGCATAACGAGCCAGAAGAGGGATTGATGAGCTACACGTCCATACCGCCTTTTCAACCCGCGAAGACGCCCCATTTCAACAAGATACGCATCACCATGGCCTCGCCGGAGACGATCCGCTCCTGGTCCAACGGCGAGGTGAAGAAGGCTGAGACCATCAACTACCGCACCCTGCGCGCGGAGAAGGACGGTCTCTTCTGCGAGCGCATCTTCGGGCCCACCCGCGACTGGGAGTGCTTCTGCGGAAAGTACAAGCGGGTGAAGAACAAGGGGGTCATCTGCGACCGCTGCGGCGTCGAGGTGACGCTGGCCAAGGTCCGGCGGGAGCGGCTTGGGCACATCGAGCTCGAGGTGCCGGTGGCCCACATCTGGTACGTCAAGGGCACCCCCAGCCGGGTGGCCACCCTGTTGAACATCTCCACCCGGGATCTGGAGCGGGTTTTATACTACGAGAGCTACATCGTCACCGACCCCGGCTCGACGCCCCTTACGTTCAAGCAGCTTCTGACCGAGGAGCAGTACCAGAAAGCGCGGGCGGCCTTCAGCTACGACTTCGAGGCCGACATGGGAGCCGGGGTCATCCGGGAAATGCTCACCGCCATAGACCTCGAGGACCTGGTGACCGACCTCAGGGTCGAGCTCGAGGCGGCCTCATCGAAGCAGGCGCGGCACAGCATCCTCAAGCGGCTGGGTATCGCCGAGAGCTTCCGCAAGAGCGGTAACCGGCCCGAGTGGATGATCCTCGACGTTATCCCGGTGATTCCGCCCGAGCTGCGGCCCCTGGTCCCCCTGGACGGGGGACGCTTCGCCACCAGCGACCTGAACGACCTCTACCGCTCGGTGATCCACCGCAACAACCGTCTGCGTCGCCTTAAGGAGCTGTCGGCTCCGGCGGTCATCCTGCGCAACGAGAAGCGGATGCTGCAGGAAGCCGTGGACGCGCTCTTCGATAACGGCCGCCGCGGGCGCGCCGTGCGCGGCTCCGGCAACCGGCCGCTAAAGTCCCTTTCACACACGGTCAAGGGCAAGATGGGCCGGTTCCGCCAGAACCTTCTGGGCAAGCGGGTGGACTACTCCGGCCGCTCGGTCATCGTCGTCGGTCCGGAGCTCAAGCTCCACCAGTGCGGCATCCCGAAGCGGATGGCCCTGGAGCTCTTCCGCCCCTTCGTCATCATGCGCCTCGAGCAGGCGGGCATCGTCCACACCGTCAAGAGCGCTCGAAAGCTCCTGGATCAGGTTTCGCCGGAGGTTTGGGACATCCTGGAGGAGATCATCCAGGACCACCCGGTGATGCTCAACCGCGCACCGACCCTGCACCGCCTCGGCATCCAGGCCTTCCAGCCGGTGCTGGTCGAGGGCGAGGCGATTCGCATCCACCCCCTGGTGTGCACCGCGTTCAACGCGGACTTCGACGGCGACCAGATGGCGGTCCACGTGCCGCTCTCCGTGGAGAGCCAGCTCGAGTGCCGCCTGTTGATGCTCTCGACGCACAACATCCTCTCCCCGGCCAACGGCTCGGCCCTGGCCACGCCTACCAAGGACATGGTCCTGGGCGTGTACTACATGACGAAGCCGAAGCTGGAGCGCACCCCGCCACAGAAGTGCCGCCGATTCCAGGAACTTGACGCGGTCAAGCTCGGCTACGACCTGGGGATGCTGAACCTCCACGATGACTTGTTGGTCCGGCGCGACCCCGACTGGCATGTCTACCCCGAGGACACCCACGGCGAAAGCTGGGTCTACACCACCGCGGGCATCGTTCTCTTCAACCTGCTGCTGCCGGCCAAGATGCGCTGGGATTCGCGGCTGATGAGGAAGAGCGCCGTCACGAAGCTCGTCGGAGAATGCTTCAAGCGTTACGGCGAGGACCAGACCGTCGAGCTCTTGGACAACCTCAAGTGGGCCGGATTCCGGTTCGCCACCCAGTCGGGCCTCACCGTGGGTATTGACGACATGGTCATCCCCGAAGAAAAGCCCCTCATCATCCACCAGACCGAGGAGGCGGTGAAGCGGGTGGCGCGGGACTACAAGAAGGGCGAGATATCCAACGGCGAGCGCTACAACATGGTCATAGACGCCTGGACCGACGCCACCGACCAAGTGGCCGAGAAGATGTTCCACACCCTGTCGCGGGATCACGGTGGGTACAACCCCATCTACATGATGGCCGACTCGGGGGCGCGGGACAGCCGACAGCAGATACGCCAGCTCGCCGGGATGCGCGGCCTGATGGCCAAGCCCCAGAAGAAGGTCACCGGCTCCATCGGCGAAATTATCGAGGAGCCGATTCTGGCCAACTTCCGCGACGGTCTGTCGGTGCTGGAGTACTTCATCTCCACCCACGGCGCCCGGAAGGGGCTGGCGGACACGGCCCTGAAGACCGCCGACGCCGGCTACCTCACCCGCCGGCTGGTGGACGTGGCCCAGGACACCATCATCACCCTCCACGACTGCGAGACGATTCGGGGGTTAGACATCGAGGCCCTCCACGAGGGCGACGAAATCATCGAGCCCCTGTCGGATCGCATCCTCGGGCGGGTGGTGCTCGACGACATCTACCATCCGGTGACCAACGAGGTTCTCGCGCACGCCGGCGAGCTGGTGGGCGAGGAAAAAGCGCTCATCATCGAGGATTCCGGCCTGGAGCGGGTCAAGATTCGGTCGGTTTTGACCTGCGAGGCGGAGCAAGGGGTGTGCGCCCTGTGCTATGGGGCGAACCTGGCCACGGGCAAGCTGGTGGACATTGGGGAGGCGGTGGGCGTCATCTCCGCCCAGAGCATCGGCGAGCCGGGCACCCAGCTCACCCTGCGCACATTCCACATCGGCGGCACCGCGAGCCGGATCATCCAGCAGACCCACGCCGAGGCCCGCCGCCCCGGTCGCGTCGAGCTGCACAATCTGGACACCATCGTCAACCAAGCGGGCCAGTGCCTGGCCAACAGCCGCAACGGTCACATCGTCCTCTACGACGACGAGGGCAACGAGCTCATTAAGTACGAAGTGCCCTACGGGGCCGAGGTCCGCGTCGAGCACGGCCACACGGTCAAGCGGGGCGACATCCTCTTGGCCTGGGAACCCTACACCAGCCCGATTCTTTCCACCATCGAAGGCAGCGTGGAGTTCGTGGACATCGTGGACGGCGTCACCGTGGCCGAGGAGCTGGACGAATCTTCGGAACGCATCCAGCGCGTCATCACCGAGTACAAGGACAAAAAGCTTCACCCCCAGATTCTCGTCCACGGCGAGAACGACAAGGAGGAGGTTTACTCGGTGCCCATCGGCGCCTACCTCCTCAGCCACCACGACGAAGAGGTCAAGGCCGGCGACGTGCTGGCCAAGATCCCCCTGGAGTGGGGCAAGACCTCGGACATCACCGGCGGCCTGCCACGGGTCGTCGAGCTCCTCGAGGCCCGCAAGCCCAAGAATCCCGCCACCATCACCGAGATAGACGGCCGCGTTTCCTTCGGCCAGCCCAAGAAGGGAAAGCGTTCGATCAAGGTCGCCAACGAGGTCGAGGAGCGGGAGTACCTCGTGCCCTTCGGCAAGCACGTCATCGTCTTCGAGGGGGACGAAGTGCAGGCGGGCGATCCCCTGACCGAGGGGGACAT
>JAPLSK010000189.1:12221-16598 GCA_026398675.1 bacterium
CTTCTGGCGGTGAAGGGCTCGACCATCGTGCAGGAGTACCTGGTCAACCAGATTCAGGAGGTTTACCGGCTTCAGGGGGTCTCCATCAACGACAAGCACATGGAGGTCATCGTCCGCAAGATGCTCCGCCGGGTGCAGATAGACGACATCGGCGACACGCGCTTCCTTCCGGGCGAGCTGGTGGACCGCCACGCCTACCGGGACGAGAACCGGGCCGTCATCGAGGAGGGGGGAAGACCGGCCACCGCCCATCCCGTGCTTCAGGGAATCACCAAGGCCAGCCTGTCCACGGTGAGCTTCCTTTCGGCCTCCAGTTTCCAGGACACGACCCGCGTCCTGGCCGAGGCCGCCGTGTCGGGCAAGCGGGACTTCCTCCGCGGCCTGAAGGAGAACGTGCTCGTGGGCCGGCTGATTCCCGCCGGTACCGGCCTGCACTCCGAGAATGTCTATGAAACCGCAGCGGAGGTCAAGTATCGGGAGCCGCAGGATGAGGTGGAGAAGGCGCCCGGAGGAACGGCCCTCCAGTTCGAGGTATTCGACGGGTCATCCGATGTGCCCGACGAGGAGGAGACCGAGGTCGAAAAGGTGGAAGGCGAACCGGAGATTCATGAAGAGGGGATTGGGGAGCAGGATTAATTAGCGCGGGCCCGGGGAATCTGATGGGCGTCCGAGTTGCCTTTTTGTCCGCCGAGGAGGTGGCCCGGGCTTAGCCGACCGCGGGTCGGAGGACGGGATGGCTGTACACCGCGTGCTCCGGGCCGAGTTCATCACGAGCGCGGCCTCACCGAGCGGCATCCCGGAACCGGGGGTGCCGGAAATCGCGCTCCTCGGCCGCTCCAACGTGGGCAAGTCCAGCCTCATCAACATCCTGGTCGGCCGGAAGCGTCTGGCCTACCCCAGCTCCACACCGGGCAAAACCCGGCTTTTGAATTTTTACCAGGTCCGGTTGCGCACGGGACGGGGCTTTACAGATCTGTGTCTGGTGGACACGCCGGGTTATGGTTACGCACGGGTGCTGAGGTCCGAACAGGGGCGCTTCGACGAGCTGGCATGCGCCATTCTGGCCGTCTCCCGACCGTCGCGCGCCGGCGTGGTGCAGATTGTGGACGTCCGGCACCCCGGTCTGGAGAGCGATGTCGCCGCCCGGGAGTGGCTGGAGGCCCTGGAGGTTCCCGTCATCGTGGCGGCTACCAAGGCCGATAAGCTCTCCCGCAACCACCTTCAGCATGCCCTGGCCGAGCACCACCGTGCGCTCGGGGTGATGCCCATCCCCTTCTCGGCGGTCACCGGCGCGGGGCGGGAGGAGCTGTGGTCGGCAGCCCTCGAGATGCTCCGGCGCCACGGGGAACTTGACTGAGGGTCTTGGAAGTGCTACAGTAAACAGGCTTTCAACAACCGACTCGCCCCCCGCGGGGTGAAGGGTGGTGTTCGTCATGCCCAGAGCGTTTTGGACTGTACTCGTAGGACTCGTCCTCGCCGGGGCCGCGTCGGCGGATTTTACGGCTATCCTCCAGGAGGACATCACCGAGGACACCGTCTGGGATATCTCCGGTTCCCCGTACGTGGTCTACGGCAACCTGTACGTTACCAACGGGGCCACGCTGCGCATCGAGGACGGCGTCACCGTCCGCTTCGACAAGGTCAGCCATGACGGCGGCCGCTGGGACGGCGCCGAGATAATCGTTATCCACGGCTCGTTGATCGCCGAGGGAACCCCCGGCTGGCCCATCGTCTTCACCTCCAACGAACAGATACCGTTCCCCGGCGACTGGGGTGCCATCGTGGTCGAGGGCGACAACCCGGTGATTCTGGAGAACTGCCGACTCGAGTACGCCAAAGAGGGTCTTCTTCTGTGGAACATGACCGTCAGCGCCTCCATGTCGTCGTCCATAACCGGGCTCGAGATAACCAACTGCTCGGTCCACGGTATCGGCATCGTGGGCGGCACGCCGCCGGACATCTTCGGCTGCACCATCGTGGGAAACGGCTCCGGGCTGCCTTACCAGGGCGGGATCAACCTCATGGACTGCGCGGCCTCCATAAACCAGAACAACCTCTTCGACAACTACCCCTACGACCTGGTGAACGATTCCATCTACAACGTTGACGCCACCGCGAACTGGTGGGATTCCGTGGACGAGATGGTCATCGCCGGGAAAATCTTCGACTTCCACGACCGCAGCGTGCTGGGCGAGGTGGATTTCGTTCCCTTCCTGACCGAGCCCGCGGGGGAAGGCGGCGGCGTGGCCTGGCAGACCTGGGGCCTCATCAAGTCCGCCTACGAGGCTCACTGATCCACACGTCCGGCTGTCGAGGGCGGTCCACCGGGCCGCCTTTTTTAATCCAGACTACAACCGCCGTCGTATTCGGCGCTGTTCAAAGCGGTCCACCGGGCCGCCTTTTTTATCGCGTCTATCACTGCCTCTACAAAAGCAGTAGTGTTCGCCGTCGTTCAAGGCGGTCCACCGGGCCGCCTTTTTCATCCCTTGACAGTCGCCGCCGCTCCCGCTACCATACACTTTGCGGATAAGGAGGGTTTTTGCGCTCACTCTGGTTCATCGTAGTCGCGGCTGCGGCGTTTCTGGCGGCGCTCTGCGCGTGCGGGTCGGAGGAACCGGGGACGACGACGACGGACACGGTCCAGCCGGTCCTCGAGTTCAGCACCATGTACCTCCCGCCGGCCTTCGTCTTGCTTCGGGAGCGGACGGGGGAGTGCACCGACGGCTTGGACGCCCTCGCCGGGCTGGACGCGGAGCTCGTTACCCACGGGGTCGCCCCGGCCGGGCCCCCCTTCATCCACTACCTCGGAAAAGAGGACGACGGTCGCACCCGATACCAAGTCGGTGTGTGCGTGTCGTCCGAAGTCAATCCCTGGGGGGACCTGTCGGCCCAGAACCTGCCCGAGCGGCTCGTCGCCTACCTGGAGACCAGCGGTCCCTACTCCGACTCCCGCGCCTGGGAGCACGAGGAACTGGCCGCCTGGGCCAAGAATGCCGGCTTCGAGATTACCGGCACCGCCTGCGACTACTTCCTGAACTGGGGCACCGAGGGCCTGCCCGAGAGCCTCATGGCCGAGGTGACGCTGCCCATCGCCGTCCCCGAAGAGCCGGAGGAGTAGCGGCCGGTCCCCGGATTACGTAACACAGACGCCCGGTAGGGCGTCTTTTTTACGAACGGTCGTCCCGGCGCGAGGGTGGGGGTTCGCCATACAATTCCCCACGCGGCGGAACCCGCGCGGTCTAAATCCCGGGGGGTGGGTAAGGGGCCGGTTGACTTGAAGGCCCGCCTCTGCTACTTTCACCGCCGTCCATTTCAACCCGGGGGAGCCCCGTGGCCATCCTCATAGAGGAAAACTCCCGCGTCCTGGTCCAGGGCATCACCGGCAAGACCGGCCGCTTCCACGCCTCCCGGATGCACTCCTACGGCACCCGCGTCGTTGCCGGGACCTCCCCCGGCAAGGGTGGGCAGGAAGTGGAAGGGGTGCCGGTCTTCGACACCGCGGCCGAGGCGGTTGAGGCCACCGGGGCCGACGTGAGCGTCCTCTTCCTCCCGGCTCGCTTCGTGCTGGATTCCGCCGTGGAGGCCTGCCGCGCCGGTTTGAGGCTGGTCGTCGTCGTACCCGAGCACATCCCCGTCCACGACATGCTCCGCCTGCGCGAAGAGAGCGAGAAGAGCGGCACCCGGGTCCTCGGGGGCAACACGGCGGGGGTCATCTCGCCGGGCCGCTGCAACGTGGGCATCATCCCGCCGCTGGCCTTCGAGCGGGGCCGCATCGGCACCCTATCCCGTTCCGGCTCCATCACCTACTACATCGCCGACACGCTGACCCGGTCGGGGTACGGCGAGTCCACCTGCGTGGGGATGGGCGGCGACCCGGTGCTGGGCTCGACCTACAACGACCTCCTGCCGCTCTTCGACTTGGACGACGAGACCGACGCCGTGGTCATCACCGGTGAGATAGGCGGGATTTACGAGGAACTGGCCGCTCCGGCCGTCCGGGCGATGAAAAAGCCGGTGGTGGCAATGATCGGCGGCGTCTTCGCCCCGCCCGGAAAGCGCATGGGCCACGCCGGGGCCATCGTCGAGGGGCGGATGGGCACGGCCCGGAGCAAGCTGGAGGCCCTCGAGGGCGCCGGGGCCCGCATCGCCAAAACCTTCGCCGATATCCCCCGCATCCTCGGTGAGCTGGGAATCCGTCCCGCTAACGAGCCCCACATCATCGAGGGCGGCCGCGTCGGCGGCTAGGGTATTCCGACAACACCGATCGGAGGTCGCTTGGGCGAGAAGTGGATCACCAAAATCACCAAGGTCGAGCCGAACCGCTTGACCCTGCGGGGGTACGCCCTCGACGAGCTGATTGGGACCGTCCCCTTCTCC
>JAPLSK010000190.1 GCA_026398675.1 bacterium
GGCCTTTCCCGACCACGCGGTCATGGCCGAGGAGTCCTCCGGCGGCCGGCTTCCCCGACCCGATCCCATGCCCCGCCATCTCTGGCTGGTGGACCCCCTGGACGGCACGACCAACTACGCCCACGGGCTGCCCATCTACGCCGTTTCGATCGGCCTCCTGGTCGAGGGGGTGCCGGCGCTCGGAGTGGTGTACGATCCCTCCCGCGACGAGCTCTTCCACGGCGGCGTCGGACTGGGCGCCTACCTGAACGACCAGCCGGTCCGGGTCAGCGCCGAGGCCGACCTCGAGCGGTCCATCCTGGCCACCGGCTTCCCCTACGACCTGCGGGTTTCCGCGGACAACAACCTGGAACACTTCACCCGGTTCAGCTACGCCTCCCAGGCCATCCGGCGCCTGGGGTCGGCGGCCCTCGACCTGTGCTATGTGGCCTGCGGAAGGCTCGACGGATTCTGGGAGATCAAGCTCCACCCCTGGGACACGGCGGCGGCGGCGGCCTTCATCCCCGAGGCGGGGGGGCGGATAAGCGATTATTCCGGCGGACCCTTCGACGTCTTCGGTCTGGAAACCGTGGCCTCGAACGGCCTGATACACGAGCCGATGCTCCGGGTCATCTCCTCGACCGAACCGTAAAGGAGACGGAATGCGGAGGACGACGCTTTTCCTCGGCTGGTTCGCGGTCCTCCTCCTCGTGTCCTGCGGCGGCAAGGAGGAGCCCCCGGCCGGGGAGGTCCTCGACCTCACCGCGTCCCCGGACGGCGGGGCCGTCGTTTCCCCCGAGGTATCCATCGCCGAGCGGTACGCCGAGGTGGCCGAGGGTCCGCTGAACCTGCGCGAGAAACCCACCGTGAATTCGGCGGTCATCGTCCAGTTGCCCGCCCGGGCCCGGGTGGAGATTCTTAGCGAGGGGCGCGAGGAAACCATCGGGGAGGACACCGACCGCTGGTACGAGGTGCGCACCGCCGACGGAAAACACGGTTACGTCTTCGGGGCTTTTTTGACGCTGGACGCGCCGGCGCCGGCCGAGGGAACACCCGCTCCCCCGACCACCCTGGTGCTGCCGGGCTCCGCGACCCCCATTCCCGGAGACCTCGGGCCCGTCGAGCTTTTAGGCCTGTCCGAAGAGTCGGAGACGGCGGGGCGGCTGGCCGAGGCCGTGGATTACCTGGCCGCGGCGCTTTCCCTCAACCCGGAGAACGTCAAGGGTTACTTCCACCTGAGCGATTTATACTTCGAGCTGGAACGCTACGCCGACGCGGCCACCGCCCTGGAGAATTTCATCGCCCGCGAGCCCGACAGCTTCTGGGGGCACAACAACCTGGGCCTGGCCTGCATCCGGGCCAAGAACTACCCCCGGGCCATCGCCGTGCTGGAGCGGGCGGTGCAGCTCCAACCCGAGGGCCGCTCCGGGGATGCCGGAAAAGAGGCGGTGCGGCTGGCCTACCGCAATCTCATCGCCGCCTACCAGGCCAATCGGGACTCCGAGGGCGCCGAGCGGGCGCGCCGGCGGATGGACGCCCTTTAGCATGCCCACCCTCAACGAGCGCTTCGCCTTTCTGCCGCGCTTCCGCTATGAGGAGGAGCTCGCCGCGGGGGAGCGGGTGGAGCTCCTCGGCGAGGAGGCGCACCACGCGCTCCGGGTGCGGCGCCTGCGTCCCGGCGACCCCCTGGCGCTCGTCAACGGTCGGGGAACCACCGGCCGGGGCACAATCCTCCGCCTGACGGCGGGCGGCTTTTTCGTCGGAATAGAGGAGACGGCGGAGCGGCTGGGCGAACTGCCCGTAAAAATCGTCCTCTACCAGGCCCTGGTCAAGCACCGCCGCTTCGAGGAGGCGCTGTACATGGCGGTGGAGCTGGGCGTTTCCGCCGTGATTCCGTTGGTTTCCGAGCGCAGCGTGGCGCGGCCCAACCCGGAACGTCTGCCGGATCTCCTGTCGCGCTGGCACAGGATCGCCTGGGAGGAGACGAAGCTCTGCGAACGCAGCGTGGTGCCGGCGGTGGGGGCGCCGGTGGACCTCGCCACGGCGGTCAACTGCAGCGCCTGCAACCACAAGGTAATTCTCACCCCGCGCCGCGGGGCTCCGGCCCTGGACCGGCTGGTGGAGAACCTGGGCGCGCGCGAGGGGGAACGCATCGCCCTGGTCGTCGGCCCCGAGGGCGATTTCACCGATGAAGAGCTCGCCTACGCCCTGGCCTGCGGTTGCCGGGAGGCGAGCCTGGGCGACCGGCTCCTGCGGAGCGAGGTGGCGGGGGTGGCCGCCGTGACGGCGACCCTGGCCGGTCTGGGCGCCCTCGAGGAGTTCAAAAGGTAAACCGGGAGATATTTCATGCGGGATTGCATCTTCTGCCGGATCGTCGCCGGGGAGATACCCTCGGCCAAGGTTTTCGAGGACGAGCGCTACTACGCCTTCCGGGACATCAACCCCAAGACGCCGGTGCATTTTTTGGTCATCACCCGGGAGCACATCGGCGGGGTGGCCGACATGGAGGGACGCGAGGATCTCCTGGGCGGCCTCGTGAGCACGGGGGTCAAGCTGGCCGCCGAGCTGGGGCTCGCCGACGCCGGTTACCGGCTGGTTCTGAATCAGGGGGCCGACGGGGGGCAGAGCGTGCCCCACGTCCACCTCCACGTCCTGGGCGGGCGCGCTCTGGCCTGGCCTCCGGGGTAATGGACGCACTCCGCGTGATTTTTTCGCCGTCCGGCGATGCCCGGTGGAACATGGCCCTCGACGAGACCCTCCTCGCGGGGGTCGCCGGGGGCGGTTCCGGTTCGACGCTGCGGCTCTACTCCTGGCGGCCGCCGGGGATCAGCCTGGGGTATTTCCAGCCGGCGGGCATGGCGGACCTCGGGGCCTGCGCCCGGCTTGGGGTGGAGGTAGTACGGCGCGTCACCGGCGGCGGCGCGGTGTTCCACCACGGCGACGTGACCGCCTGCCTGGTTTGCCCCGCGAACGCCCTGCCCCGCAACGTCCGGGAGAGCTACCGCCTGTTGTCCGGGGCCCATGCCGCGGCGCTCCGCTCCCTGGGCCTGAACGCCGGGGTCGGCGACGAGGCCCCACCGTTGCCGCACCGGCTGCGTCCCGGCTATGATTGCTTCGCCCGGCTCACCGAGTGCGACGTCGCCATGGGCGGGGTGAAGGTGGCGGGGAGCGCCCAGCGTCGAAAAGGTATCGCGGTTCTCCACCACACCAGCGTCGTCTGGGAGCCCCAGCCGTCGGAGCTGCTCGCCCTCCTCCTGCCCGGCGCCGCGTCCATCGGCCGTCCGGCGGCGGTGCTGGAACTGGTTCCGGGAGCCGGCCGTAGGGAGTTCGAGGAGTTTCTCGCCGGGGAGGTCGCCGGAGCCATCGGCCTGGAGCCGCGGGTCGGTGAGTTGACCGGCGACGAAATATCGAGCGCCCGGCATCTGGCTACTGTTTGGAGACAAGGGGTTTAAACCCCTTGCCTTAAGAGGAAAAACGCTTGGAAATCGTTCAACAGGGGTAGGACGCCCCTTTACATACACTGCGAGGTCCCATGAGGTCGAAACCGGCTCTGCTCTTTTTGATACCGCTCTTTCTGTCCTGCACCGGCGGCTCCACGGTCGGGGACCAGGATTACATCGTCGCCCGCGTGGGCGACGCCACCCTGAACCGCCACGAGGCCGGACGCCTGCAGATTGAGGCCAAGCAGGGCAGCCTCGTCTTCCCTACGGTGGAGAGCGTGGTGGAGAGCTGGGTTATGGACCAGCTCGCCTACCAGGAGGCCAAGCGCCAGGGGATAGACAAAGAGGAGGAGATGGCCTGGATGCTCGAGCGGCAGGCGATCGCCCTCATGCGCGCCGCGCTCGTCAAGCGGGAAGTGCTGGACCGACTGCCCCCGGTGACGGAGGGCCAGGCCGTCCTGTTCTACGAAAAGCACAAGGAGGATTTCCGGGCCAAGGAGCCGCTGGTCTGGGTCTGGATGATCGAGCGCAACGACGAAGAGAGCGCCTGGGAGGTCCTCAGCCGCCTGAATCCCGACGGTTCCAACTTCCGCGCCGAAGCCCAGCTCTGGAGCCAGGGTGTGTCCCAGCCCAAGGGCGGCGACCGGGGATACATCGGCCAGTCGAGGCTCAAGCCCGTGTTGTGGGCCGTCTGCCAGGCGATTCCACTGGGGAAGGTCTCCGCGGTGATTCCCTTCCAGCAGGGCAACGCCGCCAGCTATGCCATCGTCCTGGTCAAGGACCGGGTAGACACCGGCGGGTACCAGAAACCGGAGGGCGTGGGGTACGACCTGTTGAAGGAGCGGGCGGCTGCCGAGCTGTATCGCGATGCGCTCGAGACCTACATGGACGGCTTGCGCGAGAAGACCTCGGTGTACAGATTCACCGGTGAACGATCGGACTCCGGCCCGGCGCAGCACGCCCGCGAGGAGCTCCCGCCTCCGCCGCAGCTCCCGCTCGCCCAGGAGCGGTGAGTCGGCCAGCGGCGTTCCGGGCTTGGGGACGAAGGGCGAGGCCGACACCGAGAGGTGGGTCCGTCCGAGGTTTTTTTTAATTTCCGCGGTCAGGGAACCGGCGGCCCGGAGGTCGTCGTCGGTCTCCACGGGCAGGCCGTACATCAGGTACAGCTTGAGCCCGCGGGCTCCGGCCTCTCGCGCGGCGTCGGCGGCGGCGAGGATGTCCCCGTCGGAGAGCCCCTTGC
>JAPLSK010000191.1 GCA_026398675.1 bacterium
GGTCCTGGTGGCGGCCTTCAACGTGGTGAGCAACCTCATCATGCTGGCGGTGGAGAAGACGAAGGACATCGGCGTGATGCTGAGCTTCGGGGTCAAGCGGGGCCAGGTGAGGGGGGTCTTCCTGACCGTGGGGATGGTCCTGGGCGGCCTGGGGACGGTGGTGGGCGGCGCGGTCGGCGCCGTGCTGGCCTGGCTTCTGGAGAAGTACAAGTTCATCCACCTCACGGCGGAAATCTACAACATGGACCATCTGCCGGCGGTGGTGAGCTGGGGCGACGTGGTGCTGATCGGCGCCGTCGCCATGTTGATAACCCTCCTTTCGACCCTTTACCCCGCCTGGCGGGCCAGCCGGCTGGATCCCCTGGAGGCCATCCGCTATGAATGAGGCCCTGCTGGAGGCCCGCGGGGTGGAGCGCTTCTTCCAGGACGGCGAGCGCCGCCTGGAGGTCCTTCTGGGCGTGGACCTGGAGGTGGCCGCCGGCGAGACGGTGGTGGTCGTCGGGGCGTCGGGCACCGGCAAGAGCACGCTGTTGCACATCCTGGGGGCGCTGGACCGGCCCACGAGCGGCCGCGTCCGAATCGGCGACCGCTGGCTCGACGACCTCTCGGTGCGCGAGCTGGCGCTGGTGCGCAACCGCGAGGTGGGCTTCGTGTTCCAGATGCACCACCTGCTCCTGGAGTTCAGCGCGCTGGAGAACGTGATGCTGCCGCTCATGGCCCGCGGGGAGAGCCCGGCCGAGTCCCGACGCCGCGCCGAGGAGATTCTCGCCCGGGTGGGACTCTCCGACCGCCTACTCCACTCCCCGGTCAAGCTCTCCGGCGGCGAGCAGCAGCGGGTGGCCATCGCGCGGGCCCTGGTGGGCGGCCCGGCGCTGGTGTTCATGGACGAGCCCACCGGCAACCTGGACCCGGACACCGCCGAGCGCGTTCTGAACCACGTCTTCGCGCTCGCCGGGGCGGACGGCACGAGCTTCATTATCGTCACCCACGACGGGCGTCTGGCGGCGCGCGCCGACCGAGCCCTTACCCTCTCCGGCGGAAAGCTTATCCCCATGGAGGCGAGATGAACTGCGATCGCTGCGGATCGGACGAGGCGGTGGTGCGCTTCATCCCGGCCTGGGGCCAGGACATGGCCCTGTGCGACCCTTGCCTGGAGGTGGTCCGTTCCGAGGCGGAGTGGGAGATGTGGCTCCCCTCGCCCTCGGCCGATTTCCTCTACGGCCTGGGCGTCCCCTCGCCCCTGATCCGCATCGCCCAGCGCGGCGAGGGCCCGATCTGCCCCGAATGCGGCACGAGCTGGTCCGACTTCGCCCAGGCCGAGCGGTTGGGGTGCCCGACGTGCTACGAAGTTTTCGACGACCACCTCCGGCTCTTCTACCGGTTCCACGAGTGATGGTCACCCTCGCCCCCAGCCTGGAGCTTCTCCTGCGCCCCCCGCGCTGGATCGCGGCGAACGCCAACCCCGTGTGGCTGGCCACGCGCGTCACCGTCATCCGCAACCTCGCCGGCCTGCCCTTCATTCCCGAGGGGACGGACCGCCACCGGCTGCTGGAGCAGCTCGAGGTGCTGACCGACGTCCTGGGTTCCAGTGTCCGTCGGGCGGTCTTCGACGACCACGGCGGAACCGGTTGGTGGGCCGAGCGGGCCCTCTGGCCGCCCATTCTCACCGAGAACGCCCGGCTGTACTTCTGTGAAAGGGAGGACCGCTGGCTGATTCTGGGCGGGCAGGACCACGCCGTTTTTTCGGTCGTCGAGGATAGTCCCGGGCGGGGTGGTCTCCTCGATCAGGTGGAGCGTTTCGACGAGGCTTTCTCGACCGTCGGCGAGGCGGCCCACGACGACGAGCACGGGTACCTGACCAGCTCTCCGCGCCGGGCGGGGGCGGGGGTGGGGGTGGAGCTCGTTCTCCACCTGCCCGGTCTGATGCTCACCCGGCAGCTCCGGCGTCTCCTCTCCGCGGCGGCCCAGCTCGGCTTCTGGGGCACCGCCATCGGCCCGGTCGGCGGGGGCATGGTGACCCTGGTGAACCTGGTGGCTCTCCGGCGCGGACCCGGCGAGCTTCTGGATTCGGCCAAGCGGGTCGGGGAGCTTCTGACCGGGGCCGAGGAGACTGCCAGAGGGGCGCTCCTCTCGGGCCGCCGGAACCTCGTCGAGGACGGGGTGGGGCGGGCCTGGGGCATCCTCAGCCACGGGTCGGGCTTCGAGGAGCTCGAGGCGGGCACCCTCTGCTCCTGGCTCCGGCTGGGGCGTTGCATGGACCTCCTCCACCGGCCGTCGCTCTCCCGGATCAACGCGGCGCTGTGGAGCCTGCAGGGAGACCTCCTGGATTCGCTGGCCGACTGGCGTTCCCTCACCACCCGGCAGTCGAGGAGCGAGGTGCTGACCCGGCTCGGTCGGCGATGACCTAGGGATACGGCGCCAACCGTGCTATACTAAGGGGTGCCTGGGAAGCGGTCCGGGACCGGCAATCGGGCCGACCGTCCGCGGAGGGGGCTCACTCCCGAAGCAAGGACGCACGCGGCCGCTCTCGGAATCGCTTGGAGGTTCATTCCCGCGGGAGATAGCCCGTATCGGCGCAATCGGGCCGACCGTCCGCGGAGGGGGTTCGCTCCCGAAGCAAGGACGCACGCGGAGAAGGGCCGTTCTCGCGGGAGATAGCCCGTATCGGCGCAACCGGGCCGACCGTTCGCGGAGGGGGTTCGCTCCCGAAGCAAGGATGCACGCGGAGAAGGGCCGTTCCCGCGGGAGATAGCCCGTATCGGCAGAGTAGAACCGTCCGGCTCGCGGTTCGCCCGGCCCCGGGATGCAAAAAATTACATCCGGCGCCACAGTCGAAAAAAAGCCGTCTTAAAGGGTAGAAAAACCGATCCGCCCCGACCCCGGAGAAGAAATGCTCGACAAGTTCACCCCTCGCGCCCGTCAGGTTATCCTCTTCGCCCGGGACATGGCCAAGCAGATGGGCCAGGACTACCTGGGCACCGAGCACTTGCTGTTGTCCCTCGTGGAGGAGTCGGACGGCGTGGCCGCCTACGTCCTTTCCAAGTTGGGCCTCCGTTCGTCCATGATCCGCTCCGAGCTCCAGCGCTTCCAGTCCTCGGGCAGCCACCGGGCCACCTCGGACGAGAAAATCCCCTTCACCGACCGTGCCAAGCAGGTCCTGGAGCAGGCGGTGCTGGTTGCC
>JAPLSK010000192.1 GCA_026398675.1 bacterium
AACGATTAATATGAGCGGCTTGGACATGGGTCATCCCCCGACCGGGGTTTTATTCAATCGGCGGTCCGCGCGGCGGGGCGCGGTCCCAGGGTCAGCGTGGCGACGGCGCCGCCGTCGGGACCGGCCGCCAGGGTCACGTCCCCCCCGTGGAGCCGGGCCACCTTGCGCGCCAGGGGCAGCCCGATCCCCGTCCCGCCTGGCCGGGTCGAGCTGAAGAGCTTGAAGTGCGCCTCGGGGTCCGGTCCCGGTCCGGGGCCGTCGTCGGAAATGGTCACCCGCGCCCCGCCGCCCTCGGGCCGGCAGCGGCAGCGTATAAGCCCGCCCCCGGGGCAGGCCGCCAGGGCGTTCAAGAGAAGGTTGAGCACGGCCTGGCGCAGGAGCGTCCGATCGCCCTCCACCGGCGAGGGACGGCAGTCGCACTCCAGCCGCACGCCGGACTCGCGGAGCTGCGGCTTCAGGAAGGCGGCCAGGTCCAGGCACAGCTCGGCCAGCTCCACCTCCTCCAACCGGAGCGCCGGGGAGCTGGCGAAGTCGCGGAAGGCGGTGGCGATGTCGGCGAGCTGGTCAATCTCCCGCCCGATGGCGTCGGCTATCTCCAGGGTCTCGGCGTCGGCGCCCAGCGAGCGCAGGTCGTCGCGCAGCATCTCCAGGTTGAGACGCATGGCGTTCAGGGGGTTGCGCAGCTCGTGGGCCAGCGACCGGGCCTGGGCCTCGAAATCCTCCGCCTTCACGACATCACCTTTATCGGTACGTACACCGCTTTGGGCAAGGCAAGGGACTTAAGCCCCTTGTTGTGGGCGACCACGCGTTCAACCATCGCTCCGGCCGTTTGAAAAGACCTCTTATTCGGGTAAACCCCTTGGTGGGGGCGACCCCGCTTAACCGAGCCCCAGCTCCTGGAGCGCCACGCCGTAATGCTCCCAGGCGTAGGTCGCGAGGTCGCCGAGAAGCTCCTGGAAGAGCGCCGGGTCGTCCCGGGAGATGTTGTCCAGGGTCGCCTCCAGGCGCTCGGAGGTCCACCCCACGGTTTCGAGGTAATTCTCTATCTGCCCCTCGTCCAGCGATCCCCGCTCGGCGGCGAGGTCCACCATGCCGTAGAGGACGTCCTTCAGCGGAAGCGGGCCGGGCGACCCCTCGCGGATGCCGTAGAAGAGCGCGAGGGAGAGGGCGATCACCCCTACGGAGATGGCGCTCAGGAGGAGAAACAGGCGCTTTGCAGGCGACACGGCACCCCCTTGGTCAGCACGGTATCGGAGCTCGGGAGGGGCTCGGTCTCGGGCGTGGTCAGCACCCCCACGACCAGGGTGGCGACGACGGCCAGGATGATCCCCCCCAGGACTATGAAAACGAGCAGTCGCGCCCGGCGGCGCGCTAAGGACGGCTCAATCATCTTTCGGCAGCCCCCGCGACGCCCGGTAGGCGTCTATGAGCGCCCGAAAACCCTCGGGGTCCTCGGAGCGCAGGTGCCCCACGGCCGACTCCAGCTCCTCGACAGTCCAGCCCAGGTCCTCGAGTGTCGGCTCCGAATCCCGCCCCGCCGACCGGGCATCCAGGTAGGCGAAGTACGCCTCCCGGAGGCTCGCCGGGTGGTTCTCGTCGCAGGCGGCAAAGAGGAGCGTCAGCAGGGCGAGTACGATGGAAAAGCGGGCCATCTACTCCGTCTCCCGGCGCAGGACACCCAGAAAATTGCGCAGGCGGGCGGGGTCTTCCAAAATCCGCCGGGTGGCGCGGACCAGGGCGGCGGTGTCCAGGCCGGCCTCGAAGACGGCCTTCTCCGGCGGGGTTCCCGTGTAGATGCGGGTTGCGACGGAAGCCACCTCCGCGTCCGGGGGCTCGGCGCACCCCCCGAGGAGGGCGGCCAGCCCCAGAGCCAGGAAAAATACGCGCACGGCTACTCCACCGCCCCGAAGGTCCGCCCCCAGCGAACGGTTCCCGCGAGGCCCAGGTCCTTGTCCACGGCGTAGGGGTCGTCGGAGAAGAGGACCCCCACGACCTTGCCCAGCACGAGCCCGGAGTCGAGCGGTCCCCAGATGCGGCTGTCGCGCGCGTCCCGGCGGTTGTCCCCCATCACGAAGAGGTACCCCTCGGGGACGACGACCGGCCCGAAATCCTCCTGGGGGGCCCGGCCGACGTAGGGCTCGCGGAGCGGACTCCGGGCGCCGTTGATGAAGACCAGCCCCTCCCGTATCTCCAGCGTCTCCCCGCCCAGGGCGATGACCCGGCCGAAGAAGTCCCGCCCCCCGCCCGTGGGGGAGGAGAAGCAGATGACGTCTCCCCGGGACGGCTCGGCGCGGGCGTAGACCACCTTGTCCACCAGCACCAGATCCCCCGGCAGGAGGGTGTCGGTCATCGAGTGGGAGGAGACCTCGTAGGGGCAGAAGAGGAAGAGCCTGACGCCGACGACGAGCACCAGGGCGGCGAGGACCGCCTGTCCCAGGCGGCGGGCGGTGCACAGCGGCGCTTTATCCTCTGTCGCCATCCCCCCCCTTAGCGCCGGTCCGACGCGACGTGGTGCACCACCCGCGCCGCGTCACGTTCACCGTTCCGGCCATCGCCCCCGGCGTCGCGCACCGTCAACTACCAAGACCGCCGCAACCCTCGCCCCACCCCGGGCCTCGACGGCCCCCGGTGGGAGGGATTTTTTCAAAGGTGGCCCTCACCCCATCCCCGTCGGCGCGCCGCTCCCGGAGGGAGAGGGGGGGCGCGGCCGTACCAAGGGCGCACCTTCCCAACCCGGCTCTCTTAACGCGGTCGCCGCAACTACCCCCAACCGCCGCCGTCCCCTAGCGCACCACGTCCAGCATCCGGTCCCAGCGGACGTAGCCCAGCACGGCCAGCCCCGATTCCCCCTCGGACCGCATCCGGGCGAGGTTGACCGAGAGGTAGACCATGAAAGCCTTGCCGATTATCTCGTCCCGGCGGACGTAGCCCAGGCTCCCCCGGCTGTCGTCGGAGGAGTTGCGGTTGTCGCCCAGGACGAGGTAGCTCCCCGGCGGCAGGACGTGCTCGTCCCCGCCGAAGCGCTCGGCGAGGTAATCGTCGGCGAAGCTGAAGCGGTCCCCGGGCAGGGCCAAGAGCCTTTTGACGTAGTCCGCGTCGTCGCGCCGGAAGACGATGACCTCGCCCCGCCGGGGCTCCCGCACCAGGTAGGCCAGCCGGTTTACGAGGATGAAGTCCCCCTCGACCAGCGTGGGCCGCATGGAGCCCGATGGAATCCAGCTCGCCTGGAAAACGAACAGGCGCAGAAGCAGGGCGATGACGAGCGCCACGCCGAAGGCCAGGGCGAGCGACAGGAGCCTGCGGCGCCGATCGGAAGCCGGCCCGCCGCCGTTCCCCGCGGTTTCAACGGTCTCCGGCACACTCGGTCGGGGTTCTTCCACAGAGAATCACTTCACCGTGTCCATCATCCGGTCCAGGCGCAGGTGCGTGACGTAGTAGGGGAGGTCCAACAGGTCCAGGTACATCTGGTTGTCGGCGCCCTCGGGACCGGCGAAGCTCATGTAGATGACGAAGGCCTTGCCCTTGATGTCGTCCTTGGCCATAAAACCCCAGTAACGGCTGTCGGCGGAGCGGGTCCGGTTGTCCCCCAGCATGAGGTAGCAATCCACGGGCACCTGGTACCAGACCCCGTCCACGAAGGGCTCGCCGGAGCGGAAGTCGGTCTCCCGGGGATCCGGGACGAAGGTCTTGCCGATGTACTCGGGCCGCAGGTAGTCGCTCTCGTCCAGCGGCCCGGCGTCGGAGTGGTCCGCGTCCGTGTCCTTCCACAAAAAGCCCCCGTGGAAGCGGAAGTACTCCCCGGGCACGGCCATGCACCGCTTGATGAAGTCCGTCTCCACCTCCTTGAGCGTCCGCGGGTCGTAGGTCCAGTGGCGGAAGACGATGATGTCGCGCGGCTCGGGCTCGTTGAAGAGGTACACCAGGCGGTTCACCAGGAGGAAGTCCCCCTTCTCCAGGGTGGGGTACATGGAGGTGGAGGGGACCCAGGAGGCCTGGATGGCCACCTCGCGCAGGATGAGGGCGATGACGAGGGCGACGGCCAGGCCCTCGAGGAAGCGCAGGGTCTTGGAGAGCCGCCGGTGGTGCTCGCGATATTTGCGGAAGGGCCAGGTGACGACCTGAAGCCAGCGAGGCATCACCCGCTCCTTCCCGTCTTCTTTGGTTCGAGGCATGACCCGTCCTCGGTGGTTGGTTAAACTGAAGAACGCTCCGGGGGACCCCCCGGGTTCCCGAACGGGGTCAATGATAGCACACGGACGCGGCCCTTTGACACGCCCCACCCCCGATGCTATACTGCCGACGATGGTTCACCGTCTTGCGACGGACCCGCCCATGAACCCCGGCGAACACGTCTGCCCGAATCATCCCGCGAGCACGGCCGTCGGGGTCTGCATGAACTGCGGCCGCCTGGTCTGCTCCGAATGCCGGACCCGCCTGGACGGACGCAACGTCTGTCCCGAGTGCGCGGCCGAGCTGGAGGCGCGGGGTGGGCGGTGGAAATCGGCGGGCCGTATCGCCGTTTTAGCCCTGGTGGGGCTCGCCGTGGGGTACTGGTTGACCCGCCCCGGAGAGCTCCCGCCCGAGGTCCAACGCCTGGAGGAGGTTTCGGGGGCAGTCGAAAGCTTCCGGGACGACCTGGGCCGCTGGCCGCGGGGGCTGGGGGAGCTGATTGCGCGACCAGAGGGCGACGGGGGAGAGGGCGCGACGGGGGAAGCCCGCGCGGGAGAGGGAATGTCCCGTTGGACCGGCCCCTACCTGGGCAACGAGCGTTACCTTAGCCAGGGACGTCCCACCGACGTCCACGGAAACCCCCTCGAGTACGGCGTGGACTCGCGCGGGGTCTGGCTCGCCACCGCCGGGGAGGACGGGACGTGGCAGACCGACCTCGCCACAATCGCCTCCGACCAGGATCCCGGCGGCGACGACCTGATCCTGTGGGTTTATATTGGAAATGGCGCGCCGGATTAGTACAATACCCCTGAACATCGGTTAAGCCGGTGCGGCGGGAGGGATTCGACGCGGTTCAACCGGTCCCGAGTGGTACGTGGCTGGACAGGGCGTTGAGCGACCCCGACTCCGGCCCCCGGTAAGGCCGTCCGAATATTGACGGACGTCCACGACTCCGGCCCCCGGTA
>JAPLSK010000193.1:0-2406 GCA_026398675.1 bacterium
CGCCGATTTCGCCCATCCGCCGGTGGATGTCCTGGAACTTGCTCTCCTCGCCGTCGGAGTCCAGGGCGAACCGGGCCACCGCGGAGGTGAGCTTCTCCAAATCGGCGTCCGCCTCTTCCGATTCCCGGTCCAGCCCGGTCTGCTCCTCCCCCAGGGAATTGAGCTGACTGTCGAGGGCGGAAATGTCCCTCCCGCAGCGCTCGATCTCGGTGGCCAGAGCCTCGAGCTGAGACTCCAGCTTGCCCCGCGCCAGGCGCTCCTCTTCGAGGGCGTTCCGAACCGCGTCCCTCTCGGCGGACAGCCGCTCCGATTCGGCGAGGGCGGCGGAGTGCTCCTCCCGCAAGGCCGCCTCCTCCTCGGGGCTGGCCTCCGTCCCTTCGGGGAGCGGTTCGAGCTCTGCCAGCTCGGTCTGGATATCGGTCATGCGGGCCATGGACCGCACTATCCCGTCCTGGAGGCGGGCAAATTCCGCGGTCAGGCGCTCAATCTCCAGGCGCTCGCGCTCCAGCTCCAGCTTTGTCTCGGTGGACTGCTCCCGCTGGGCGACGAGGCTCTGGTCGGAGGCGGAGAAGCGGCGGCGGAGCTCATCCTCGTGCTGGTGGACCACCCGGTGGGCTTCCTCCGCCTCCTTCAGGCTCTCCCGGAGCCGGTCCAGCTCCCGGACCCGTGACAGGAGACCCTCGGCCATCCCCTCCCGCATCCCCCCGACGATGACCCCGCCGGACTCGACAACCTCCCCCTGGAGGGTGACGATGCGCCGGAAGGCGACCCGGTCGCGCCACTCCCGCAGCATCTCCACCGCCTCCCCGAGGGATTCGGCGACCATCGTTCCGCCCAGGGCGAACTCCACGGCGGCCGCCACCCCGTCGTCGAAGGCGACCAGGTCGAGGGCGTCGCCGATGAGCCCGGCGGAGTTAATCTTGGCGGCGCACCTCACCGGCTGCCGGGCACGGATAAGGTCCAGGGGGAGAAAACGCACCCGGCCCGCGTGGAGCCGGTTCAACAGGTCCACCGCCCGCCGCACGTCCCCCTCGGTCCGGCAGACGACCGCCTGGGCCGAGGCGCCGAGAGCGGCCTCCACGGCGACCTCGTACCTCTCCTCGGTCCGCACCAGCTGGGCCAGGGTCCCGACGATGCCCGATAGCGCGCCCTTGTCCGCGGAGGCGAGCACAGCCGCCACGCCGCGCTGGTAGCCCTCGTGACGAACGTGGATTTTCTCCTGGCTCTCCAGCTCGGCCCGGACGCGGTTCAGCCGCTCCAGCTCCCGCCGGGTTTCCTCCGAGGCCTCGACCAGCTCGCGGTTCACGTTGCGTTGAAGCTCGATCGTCTCGGCGCAGCGCTCCTCGAGAGCGGCCAGTCGCCCCTCCAGCTTTTCCGCTTTGGAGGAGGCCTTCTTCAAGCGACCCTCGTGCTCCCCCTTCTCCCGCCGGTCGGTCTCGACACCCGCCGTCAGGGCCTTTAGCTCGCCTTCGAGGGAATCCGTGCGCGCCAGCCGCTCGATCTTCACCCGCTCGCCGCCGGAGGAGATCGCCGCCAGCTCAATCAGGCGGGAACCCAACCGGGAGGCGTTTCTCTCGGCGTCTTCACCCCTTTTGGTGAGCGCCTGCAGGTCCTCCCGCCGGGATTCGATGGAGGCGTCCGCGGATTTGAAATGGCTCTTGAGGCTTTTCTTCTCCCGCTCGGTTTCGGCCTGACGGGTCTGCGTCCCCTCCCGCTCCTCGTTGAGGCGGGAGCAGTCGGCCTCTATCTGAAGCCGACGGCGCTGGCGACCCGCCTGACGCTCCTGGGAGACGCTCAGGCGGTTTTCCAAGTCCTTCACCCGGGTGATGGAACTGTACCGCCTGCTCTCCGCCTCGCCCAGCTCGTTCTGGATCGAAAGCTGCGCCTCCCTGATCCGCGTTATCTCGGCGTCCAGGGTCGAGAGCTCCGCCGAGACCGTGATGCGGTCGTCCTCGGCCCGGGCGATTGAACCCTCCAGCTCCAGGACGGCGACCTGGCGGGTCCGCCAGTGGTGGAGGTTTATCAACGCCTCGAGGCGCGCGAGCTCATCGCCGGCACTGCGGTGCCGTTCGGTCTTTTTAACCTCCCGCCGGAGCGAGCGGATTTGGGTTTCCAACTCCTCGAGACGGTCGGCCAGCCGCAGGAGCCCCTCCTCGGTCTCGGCGAGCTTCCCTTGGGCCTCGGCGCGGCTTTTTTTGTACCGGCCGATGCCCGCCGCCTCATCGAAGAGCTCCCGCCGCTCCAGAGGCTCCTTGGAGAGAATCTGATCCACCTGGGCCTGCTCGATGATGGCGTAGGTGTTCATCCCGATGCCGGTGTCCAGGAGGAGGTCGTGGATCTCCTTCAACCGGCAGGGGTTGCGGTTGAGAAGGTAGACCGATTCACCGGAGCGGAAGAGGCGGCGGG
>JAPLSK010000193.1:2418-4821 GCA_026398675.1 bacterium
AGGATGTCGGTATACTCGAGGGGCAGCGCCTGGTCCTCGTTGGACAATAGAAGCGAAACCTCGGCCATGCCCACCGGCTTGCGCGCCTCGGAGCCGGAGAAGATAACGTCCGTCATCTGCCGACCGCGGAGGCTCTTGACCCGCTGTTCGCCCAGCGCCCAGCGGATGGCGTCGGCGATGTTGGTCTTCCCGCAGCCGTTGGGGCCGACGATGGCGGTTACACCCTCGCGGAAACCCAACTCGATGGAGTCGGAAAAACTCTTGAAGCCGGAAATGGAGACCTTTTTCAGAAACAAAACGCCTCACAGGGTAGGCGTTATTGTACCTGAAAATGGGTCGCTGGGAAAACCGGGGAACCGTGGCAACTGCGACGGTGCGTCGGGTGGGCCGAATTCCCGATCGAGACCAAGCCGCAATCGCAAAAAAAAGCAGGCCGACCGGCCTGCCGTGAAACACCGCTAAAGTAAAACGTCCGCTCTAACGCGGCGGTCGCCGGCGGGGGATCGTGACCGCCAGGTGGTAGATTTCCTGCTTGGGAATCCCCAGGATGGCCGAGATGACCTTCGCGGCGTTGTTGGGGCTCATCTCGAAGTTCTGGATGCAGATGCGCAGCGCCCGCTCGACCCGGTCCGTGGGCACGTTGTCCATCACGAAGCGGTTGTCCTCGGAGTCGGCCGCCCGGTCTATGACCAGGACGAACTCGCCCCGGGTGCGCTCCTCGTCCAGCTCGAGGTTGACCTCCTCCGCCGTCCCGCGCAGCACCTCTTCGTTAAACTTCGTCATCTCCCGACAGATGACCACCTCCCTGTCCGGCATCTCCGAGGTGATGTCCTTGAGGATGCGCTTGATGCGGTGCGGGCTGGCGTAAACCACGACGGGCATCTCCAGGCATTTCAGGCGCTGGATGCGCGCCAGGCGCTCCTGGGGTTTGCGGGGCAGGTAGCCTTCGAAGATGAAGCTCGAGCCTGCAAAACCGCTGGTCGCCAGGGCGGTGATGGCCGCGTTGGGGCCCGGGATGGGAACGACGTCTATGTGGTTGTCCACACAGAGCCGGACCAGCGCGGAACCGGGATCGGAGATGGCCGGCATCCCCGAATCGGAGACGTAGGCGATGGAAAGTCCCTGGTTGAAGAGCTCGACCAGCTCCCGGCCCACGGCATAGGTGATGTGCTGATCGCAGCGCAGAAGGCGCTTTTTGTTGATCTTGTAGTGGGCGAGGAGCTTGCGGGTCTGGCGGGTGTCCTCGCAGGCGATGACGTCAACAACCTTGAGGGTCTCAACGGCCCTCGTGGTAATGTCGTCTAGGTTGCCGATGGGGGTGCCGACGAGGAAAAGACAACCCTTCTTTTTAGCCATCCTTCTCTCCCGGGTATCTTTTCAGAAACGGGACACAGTGTAGCATCTAGGCGAATCCAATGCAAGGGGGACGGTTCAACTCTACACCCAAATATGTTATTCTCCACCGCGTGAAATGAAGCCTAACGCCCACCGAGGGAAACCCATGCGAAAAGCACCCATCGCACTCGTCGCCCTGACCGCTCTTCTAATCTCCGGATGCCTGCCCCGGCAGAGCGACCACATCTACTTCGCCTCCAACCGGGACGGCGTGGGGAACAACCTCTTCGTCATCAACACCGCGGGGGGCGAGCTCAAGCAGCTTACCCGGGACCTGAAACCCGACTGGGACCCTTACCCGGCCCTCTCCCCGGACGGGAAGAAGCTGGTCTTCGTCTCGCGCCACCTGGACGCGAACCTCGAGGTGTACGTCATGGACTCGGCGGGAGGTGAACCGGTGCGACTGACCTTCACCCCCGATGACGAGGATCGCCCCGTCTTCACTCCGGACGGCCGCATCTCCTTCGACTCCGAGCGTACCGGCGACTGGGAACTGTGGGTGATGGACGCCGACGGCGGCAATCCCGCCCGGCTCACCGACTCGCCGGGCATAGACGAAGGCTCCTCGTGGAAACCGGACGGGAAGCTCATCGCCTTCGCCAGCGAACGAGACGGCCGCTTCGGCATCTACCTGGCCGGCCCCGTCGGATCCGACGTGCGGCTGCTCTACGGCGGCGCATCCTTCAACTGCAACGACCCGGCCTGGTCCCCGGACGGCAAGCTAATAGCCTTCGCGAGCGACGAGGCGGGAACCTACGACATCTACACCATCGCCCTGGACGGCTCGAAACCGGTCCGCCTCTCCGGCGGCGAAGACAACGGACAGGAACGTTACCCCTGCTGGAGCGCGGACGGAGAACGGATCGCCTACGCCAGCCTGGAAGCCGGCGACTGGGAAATCTGCACGATGAAGGCCGACGGCTCCGAGCAAAAGCGACTGACCGACAACACCGCCGACGACAGCCTTCCCGCCTGGTAGGCGCGGCCTACGGCGCGGCCTACGGCGCG
>JAPLSK010000194.1 GCA_026398675.1 bacterium
CATCCCCTTGGACATGTCCTGCTGTCCGAGCCGCTCGAAGCCGTAGGGACCGAAGTGTTCGCAGAAGTCGTCGAACATGGCCGGGAAGACGGCGTAGTCGTGAAGGGCCCAGTCCAGCTCGTCGGCGTAGCAGTAGAAGTCCAACCGGACGGGCTCCTCGCGCAGGACACCGTAGGCAAGCCCGTCTTCGGCGTGGACCCACACCAGGTAGTGGGCCGTGGGGTAGGCCGAATCCCAGAGCCAGGTCCGGGTGCCCTTGGCCGTGTCGTCGGTGACCTCGACCAGGACGCCGTTGCCCAGGCAGTCCAGGTCCGCCGGGACGGTGTAGCGCTCCGTGACGGTGAACTTGTCCGAGGGGTAGTTGTAGCAGGGGTAGAAGTTGTGGGTGGTGCCGGAGGATTCGTGGGAGCGGCAGTGGACGCGGCCCGGCTCGATGGTGAGCGGGTGGCCGTGGGAGGGGCGCCCCTCGTAGTGGATCGAGACCACCGCCTCCTCCCCCGCGCCCAGCGGCGGGTCCAGGGTCACGGAGAAGAAGCCGTCCTGTGTCCGGGAGAATGCGGCCGGGACACCGTCGTAGAGGCAGCCCGTGATGGCGAGGTCCTCCGAGAGCTGGAGGACCAGCGCCGCCTGGCTCCCCCCGGAGGGGGTGATGCGCCAGTCGGCGTGGCCGGCGAGGGTCCCGGCATCCGGGAAGAACTCCAGGTCGAGGTCCAGGTGCAAAAGGTCGGACCCCGAGGACGGCGGCTCGGGCAGCGGTCCCAGGTCGCCCTGCCCCTTGAGGGCCAGCTCCAGGAGGCGCGGGGCCGTCGGGTCAAGAAAAAGGGGGTTGCCCAGGGGGGGGTCGAAGGGGTTCGAAGCGGGGGCGACCAGGGCACAGAAAAGTACCAGTAGCGTTATCCGCTCGACCATGACCACCTCAAATTCGACCGCCGTTGGCGGCCAGTTTCTCCTGCAAGGCCCGTTCCACCGCCGGGGGGACGAAGTGGGAGAGGTCGCCGCCCAGACGCGCTATTTCCTTGACCAGGCTGGAGTTGAGGTATGTGTAAATCTCCGACGGCATGAGGAAGAGCGTCTCGAACTGGGGGAACAGGCGGCGGTTGGCCAGCGCCATGCGGAACTCGTCCTCGAAATCGGCCACGCCGCGCACCCCGCGGATGACCAGGTGGATGCCTATCTCCCGGGCAAAGTCCACCAGGAGGCCCGGGAAGGCCCGCACGCTGACGCGGTCTCCGTACCCGCCGACGGCTTCGGCTATCATGGCCGTCCGCTCCTCGGTGGAGAAGAGCGGCTGCTTGGGCGGGTTTCCCGCCACCGCCACCACCAGGTGCTCGCAGATGTGCAGCGCCCGCTGGACGAGGTCCAGGTGGCCGTTGGTCACCGGGTCGAAGGTGCCCGGAAAGATGGTCTGCTTCAAAATGACCCTCCCCGGAGGTTCTTCATCTTTTCACCCCCACGGCGAAGTGGGGGCACCAGACGCCGAAGATTTTATCCCGCAAAAAGAGCCGGAGCCGCGCCGGCGGGCCTCGTCGGCGACCTCGGGGACGGCCTCCAGCAGCTTCTCGACCGTCGCTAATCCCCCCGTTCCGGTTCAGTGCGCGGTGGGGTCGTACACCAGGACGTACCTGTCGCCGTCGAGGGCGAACACGGGCCGGTCCATCGGGAGCGGCAAGCACACCTCGTTCCCGGCGACCTCGGCGTTCGGAACAAAATAGGCCTCAATCGGAGTGGCCTCGAAGGTTTCGTGGTCGGAACTCTGCCACAGCATATCGTCCGTCTTACCCGTCCGGTAGCTCCACGAGTCAAGGTCATCCACCACGGTGTACGACGCGGCCGAGTAAGCGACGGGAAAACCGAGCGTGTGTTCCAGGCGCAACTCCATGCCCCAGGCGTAGTTATAGATGGCGAGGGGCAGGGGATTCGCCCGCTCGATGAAATTCCAGGGTACGCTCATGAGCACCAGACCGCCTGAACGCTCAATTATATCTGAATGGGCAAGAATATCGGCGGTCAACCCTTCACCGGCTTCGGCGGCCCGCCGCCACTGAACACCGGTGTTCACCGACGCCGCTATATAGTAACCGAGAAGCAGCACCGAGGCCAGCCCGACGACCGGTTTGCGCCAAGACCACAGGCGCCGCAACAGCCAGACCGTCGCCAGGATGAAGGGGGGCAGCAGGAAATAGAAGTACCAGAGGTTGAATTTGAAGCTGACCGGGACCAGGGATAAAACGAGCCAAATCAGGCAGATTCCGGGAACGCTGGACAGGGCCGTTATCTTCCACCGTCGCCCCCCGCGGCGC
>JAPLSK010000195.1 GCA_026398675.1 bacterium
GGTCGTGTCGGTGGACACCTACCGGCCCGAGACGGCGGCCCCGGTGCTGGAAGCGGGGGCCCACATCATCAACGACGTCACCGGGATGCGCGGCCTCGGCGGCTCCGGCGGAACGGGGCGGGCCGTGGCCCTCTTCGACGCCGGGGTCATCGTCATGCACATGCGGGGCACACCCCGCGAAATGCAGAAGAACCCGCAATACGACGACCTGGGCGCCGAAATTCACGCCTTCTTCGCCGAGCGCCTCGAGGCCGCCCTGGCCGAAGGGGTGCGATTAGAGAGCATCGCCCTGGACCCCGGCATCGGCTTCGGCAAGCGACTCGAGGACAACCTGGCGCTCTTGAACCACCTGGAGTGGTTCGCCGGCTTCGGGCGACCCCTGGTGGTGGGGGCGAGCCGGAAGTCCTTCATCGGGGCGCTCACGGGGGCCGATGTGGGGGACCGGTTGCCCGGCACGATAGCGGCGCACACGGCGGCCGTCCTGCGCGGGGCCCACATCCTCCGGGTTCACGACGTCGCCGAGGCGCGCCAGGCCGCCCTGGTCGCGGCGGCCATCCGCGGGGCCGGTCAGTGAAGCGCATCGTCGCCGCCTTCGCCCTGCCCGCGGGAGTCGGCCTCGTGTTGGGCGTGGCGGCGCTCGTCGTCGTCCTGGACTCGGGGGAGGAAGAGCCCGCCGGACCCCCGGCCGCCCTGGTGAACGCCGAGCGGGCCCTCTTCACCGAGGCCCTTTTGGTGAAGCTGGCCGAGGGGGAGCTGAACGCCTTCCGGCTGGGCGGGTTGGATGAACGGCCGCTGGTCGCCGATCCGGCCCGGCGGCACGTCGCCCTCTTCGCCTACCGCGGCCTCGTGACCGAGCTCGAATCCCTCGGCCCGGTCATCGAATCCTTGGGGGTGGACGTCTCGCGCGACGAAGTCCTCGGGGTGTGGTCGGTGCATCTGAATGGGGCGCTGGGCTGGCTCAGGAGCCAGCGCGAGTACGCCCAGGACCCCGGCTTCGTCAAGTATATGGAGCGGCCGCTCACCACCGACCGGCCGTACATGGTCGAGGTGGACCGCCTGCAGGCCCGGAAGGACTACGAGCGGGCGGTGTCCCTGGGGCGGATGGCGCTGGAGCAGCGGACGCTGGCCTGGCGCCGGGCGGAGAGCCTGTCGTCCGCGGCCCTGCGCCGGACGGTCCTGGCGGATGTTGGCGAGTAGGGGCGGCCCTCTGCGGCCGCCCGCAACAAAAAGCTGTCAAAGAGCGAGAGGCCCCGGCCCGCCCGTGGCCTCGTTTTTATCGCGGGCGGGGGCGGAGCCCCGCCCCTACGTAATCGCAGCTAGGCACAGCCGATGTGAGGGGCGCAGTGGCCCCCTCTCCCTCCCAGGGGGAGGCTCGCCTACGGGTTAGGGTGAAGGGTAAAGCTGCGGGGATTAAAACCCCCGCCCTACGTTAAAAACCGCGCAATCCCACCGTAGGGACGACCGGTAGGACGAGTCCTCCACGGTCGCCCATCCCGACGTAGGGGCCGACCGACGGCGCGCCGTTTAGGTCGGCCCGCGGTCCCCCTCTCCCCGTGGGAGAGGGATTACGGGTGAGGGCTGCCGCTGGTCCCCTCCCCCCTTTGGGGGGAGGGCTAGGGAGAGGGGTGCCCTATTCCCCTCTCCCTTCTAGGGAGAGGGTTAGGGTGAGGGTCGGGGTTGGGAGCGTATGGCGGCGGGGATTTGCCGAGGGCATAGCTCGCTTCGCTCGGTTAAAATCCCCGCCCTACATTAAGAACCGCGCAATCCCACCGTAGGGGCGACCGTCCACGGTCGCCCGCATAAAACAAAAAACGGCGGCCCACGGAGGATTTATCCTACGGGACCGCCCTACGTTTAAAGCGTGTGAAAGGGTTGACCCTCTCTACCCCTTGAACAGCAGCCGGGCGCGGTAGAAGGCCCGGGCCGCGCGACGCATGAAGAACTGCTTCACCTTCTTGCCCGTGTACTTGGGCGTCGTTTCGTCGGCGAAATACTTCGCCTCCTCGGGCATCATCGTCATGGCGACTTTGATGCCGGGGGCGATGCCCAGCGGGACGTCGTTCTCCATCCAAATCTCGTAGGCCCGCCGGTAGATGGGAACCATCTCCTCGTATACGGGCGGCGGACGGTTCTCCAGGTCAGTGCCCACGGTGGGACGGAAGACGCAGATGGTGGTCGCCGCGCCCCACTTGGCGAACATCTCCACCCCGCGGATGGTGTCCTCGGGCGGCTCCAGCCCCGCGATTATCTCGCCGTGAATCCGACCCCGGCCGAAGAGCTTCGACGTGTACTCGATGGCCTTCAGGTAGAGGTCGGTCCCGAGCTTGTCCGCCTTCCCCGGGCAGATCAGGGGGAAGATGTCCCGGTTGACGATTTCCAGGCAGAATGAGAGGTGGTCCACGCCGAGTCCCTTCAGCCGGTCGTACCAGGTGAAGTCGGGCTGGGGCGGGCACTGGACGCCGATCATCGCCCCCGTCTCCTTCTTCACCGCATCCAGGTACGGCCAGAGCTTCTCGATGGCGTGGCCCTCCTCGTAGCCGGTGTTGAAGTGGACGAAGGTGATGCGGAACTCCTTGCGCGCCGCGCGCCAGGTCTCCAGCACCTCGATGACCTTCTTCTCCTCGGTCTCCGTGTCGCCCAGGTTCAGCCCCACCGAGCAGTACCGGCAGTTGGTGTGCCCCTTCCAGAAGGCGCACAGGCTCGTCGGGTACACGCCCAGGTAGCTCCCCTGCATGACGCCGATCTTCTTCATCGGCACGCCGGTCGAGGTGAGCCGTTCGTACCACTTGGGCTGTGGCAGCATCCGGGCGTTGTAGACCAGGCCCTCCTCGCGCTCGTCCTTCAAGAAGTACCGGCCGTCCCGCTTCACCAACAGGTAGGGCGACTTTTTGGCGAAGGATTCCACCACCGGCGCGTTGACCCAGACACCCTCATCGAGGACGAAGTCCAGGCCGGAGCCGAGGCCGCCCCGGGTGCGGATGATGCGCCGCGCGTCGTCCTCCAGGAAGCACGAGTCGTCTACGCGCATCCCCTTGCAGAAGAGGTCGAGCTTGAGCCGGCCGGGGTTCAGCATGGCGGGTCCTTTGCGGGAAAAAGAGAGGGCCGAAGCCCGTGGAAGCCTTTTCTGCGCAACTCGGATTATAGAGCGCGATTGCCGGGGTGTCAACTCGGGAATACCCCCGACCCCCACGCCTTGACAACCGGGCGGTGAAGGTTTACCGTAAAATCGAGGTCGGCTCTTCCCTTGGCCGGTGGTCGAGCGACCATTGCGGTCTGTAACCGAAACGAGGTCACGATGAAGCGGGCGGTTTGCGCGGTTTTGATGTTGATTTTCGTCGGCGCGGCATCCGCCGGCGAGTGGCATACCGAGACGGTGGATTCGGTAGGTATGGTGGGCCAGTACACCTCCCTGGCGCTGGATGACTCCGACTACCCCCACATCTCGTATTTCGCCTATTACTCGGAATACGGCTACGACTGGGGTGATCTAAAATACGCCCTTTGGAACGGTAGCTCTTGGCAGATCCAGACCGTGGACTGGGGTACCTGGGGTGGTTATTACCAATGCGTAGGCATGTGGAACTCTCTGGCGCTGGACTCCTCAGGTGCTCGCTGTATCTCATATCTCGGTTCTTGGGGATACCCGTATGAGCGCTATGCTCTAACTTACGCCAAGTTTGGTATCCAGCCTGTTGATGACGGGGGAGTTGGGAAAAGCATAGGCTTTTACACCTCTCTGGCGCTGGATTCCGGTGCCTGGGACCGCCCGCACATCTCGTATTACGACGGGACCAACGGTGATCTCAAATACGCCAGCTGGAACGGTAGCTCTTGGTTGATCGAGACCGTGGACTCGGCGGGAGCCGTAGGCTTGTGGACCTCTCTGGCGCTGGATGACTCCGACTACCCCCACATCTCGTATTACGACTTCACCAACCATGATCTAAAATACGCCCGCTGGAACGGTAGCTCTTGGCAGATCCAGACCGTTGACTCAGAGGGACAGGAGGGCGAGTGCACCTCCCTGGCGCTGGATGACTCCGACTACCCCCACATCTCGTATTACGACGCCACTAACAGCGACCTAAAATACGCTTGGTGGGACGGCGACACTTGGCAGATAGAACTCGTGGATTTGATTGGTTGGGTGGGCTCTTACACCTCCCTGGCGCTGGATTCCTCTGGCCGCCCCCACATCTCGTATTACGGCGACGGTCATCTCAAATACGCCAGCTGGAACGGTAGCTCTTGGTGGATCGAGACCGTGTACTCGGCGGGAAGCGAAGGCACGTACACCTCTCTGGCGCTTGATTCCTCCGACCGCCCCCACATCTCGTATTACGACTACACCAACTCTGATCTC
>JAPLSK010000196.1 GCA_026398675.1 bacterium
AAGACGCCGAATCAAGCCTGGACAACATTCCGGAGGTATCCCCGCCGGCGCCCGAGGACGGCTCCACGGCCTACGACGAGGACGGCAACGCCTACCAGTACGACGAGTCAACCGGCGAGTGGGTGCCCGTGGATGGGGGCTAGAGTAGAAGCAATGCGAAAGGGAGCCGATACGGGCTCCCTTTTTTTATCCTGCCGTCGGACTACGGAAAGTGCTACTTGCGCCAGAAGCGCCAGACGACGAGGAAGATAACCGCGGCTAAAACGCTGAAGCCAACGATGATCGGCCAGGCGTAATCCAGTTGGGACAGGGGGATTTTGACGTTCATCGAGAAGGCGCTGACGACGAAGGTCGGGAGCATGATCGTCACGGTGAGGATCGTCAGGCGCTTCATGATGATGTTGAGGTTGTTGCTAACGATGGAGACGCGGGCGTCCATCAGGTTCGAGAGGATGTTGGAGTATATCTCCGACTGCTTCAGGGCCTGGTTGTTCTCGATGGCGATGTCTTCGAGAATCTCGACGTTGCGTTCCGAGAGATCTAGGCGGCGGGCGTTGACGCGCAATTTCTCGAGCACCATCGCGTTCTGGTTCAGCCCGTTAAGGATATAGACCAGGCTCTTCTCCAGGGTGAAAAGGTTCAAAAGGTACTTGTTGTCCATCGAGGCGCTGATCTTGTCCTCGATATCCTCGGCGACGACGTTGATCACCTTCAGGTGCCCGAGGAAGTGGTTGATCACCTCGTAGATCAGCCTGAGCATCACGTCGTTGAGTGTGGCGAGCTTGAAGGGCAGCTTGCCGTTGAGCAGGCTGATCTCCTGGGGGGCGACGATGATCAGCCGCTCCGGGGTGAGGAAGATGCCGATGGAGGTGACTTTGAAGAAGAACTCGTCCTCCGGGGCGTACTGGGTGGGCTCCTTGAGAATCATGGAGAGGATGCGGGCGTCCAGGTCGTACTCGAAGCGGCTCAGCTCGTCGGGGTCCAGGGCCGAGGAGAGGTTGTAGGAGTCTATGCCGTAGCGGTCCACCAGGGATTGTAGCTCGACGGTCGTGGGGGTGATGAATATCTGGAACGGACTCTGTTCTTGATCGGAGGGGATCAGGTTTCCATCGATGAATTGCAGGTTACGGACCATCGCTCACCTCCTGGGGTTACGGCCGGATCGGCCCGGAATGGGTCTGTCGGGGCGGGGTGGAGGAGGTCCGGGATAAAAAAGCGGAAACGGCCGACTGGTTAACCATGCTGCGACGTTTCCGGCGGGTTGACGCCCAAGTTGTTAAACGTTTTCTATCCCGCGGATCACCCCCAAGGGGGAATTATAGCTCACCGGCGGAAGGATAGGCAAACGAAAAATCGCCGCCTCCCGCCTCCGGTCGCCGCACGCCGCCTACATCCGCTCGACCACCGCCTCCACCACGTGCATCCAGTCGTTCTGCGCGTCCATCCACACCGGCCCGTTCGACGAATCGGACGAGTACCAGCAGGAATACGACCCCGGCGCCAGCGCGTTGGAGAGCCCGCTGGAAAGCTCCGTGTTCGAGCTCCAGCCGGGGTGGATGACCTCGCCCTCCCCCAGCTCCACGTCCCAGTCCGAGACGTCCACCTCGATCCACGCCGCGGCGGCCCCGCTCATGTTCATCGTCAGGGTGTGGAGCGGCTCTCCGACGGGTTTCATCGTCCCGTCCTGGCCCGAGTCGGCGTAGAGCATCACTTCCAGGAGCGGATCCGTGGCCTGCGCCTGGACGGAGACCATCGCCGGGTAGCCCGACCACAGGATGCGGTAGGCGACCAGCCGGCAATCGAAGGGCGCGGTGAACGTGGTCGCCAGGGGGTAGTACTCGTACCAGGAGTGGTCGTCGGCGTACTGCGGCCCCCAGGAGAGAATCCAGCGGCCCTGGGCGTCCTCGTAGACGAGCTGCCCGCCCTGGTCGTCGGCGGTTTGGCCGGTGGCGATCGAAGCGGTCGCCTCGGCCTCCATCATCGGCGTCCTGTCCGCCTCGGCCCTGGATTCCTCGACGGGGGCGGAGGGCGTCGGGGCGGGCGTCTGCGCCGCCGCAACGGTAACAATCAACGTTGCCAGTAAAATTGTGCTACGCATCTTTGACCTCCCAAGTGTTACTATTATACTCGATGTGTGTGTTTTTCATTTCAATTTGGGAGGGTAGACGATGCGGATTCTCACGGTTGCGTTAATTCTGGCGTTGGCGCTGACGGCGTCGGCGCAGGTGCGCGATTTCGGCCTCGGGCTCATCATAGGCGAGCCGACCGGCCTTTCGGCCAAGTGGAACTTCTCGCCCCCGTCCGCCATAGACTTCCACCTGGCCTGGTCCATCCTTGGGGGGGGCATCGCCGCCGGGGCGGACTATCTCTTCCACTTCGGCTGGCTGGAATCTCCCTGGCGGCCGTACCTGGGCGTCGGCGGGCGGATTGCCGTCTTCGAGGAAAATAAGGGCAAGTTCCCCGAGGGCGGGATGTACGTCTCCGGCCGGGGCCTGATCGGGGTCGAGTACCTCTTCCTGGAGGGGCACCTGGGGGCGTCGGCGGAGCTTGGCCTGGGGCTGTACTTAATTCCGGGGATGGGCTTCGATGTTTCCGGCGGCCTGGCCCTGCGGTACTATTTCTAGGAGTCACCAGGGTGAGGGTTACCTAAAAAGCGGCGGGGACTAAAGTCCCCGCCCTACATTTACGAAGGCTAGGTTGAGGGCTGCTTTTATAAACGGGAGGGTCAGGAGACCCTCCCCTACGTTTGAAGTGTGAACCGTTCGCCGCCTCCCCGTCTCATTTGCGTTCCGCGAGTTTACAGCCCGCGATTTTTATCCTAGACTTCCGCTTCATCGTCGGGGTCGGGGGCCAGGGTATCGGCGCCGCCTCCCGGGTGATAACCTCCGCGGCTAAGGCCGCCGGGGTCTCGGTGAGGAGCGTGGAGACCCACGGGCTGGCCCAGCGCGGCGGGGTGGTCGTCTCCACCGTGCGCATCGGCGGGACGCCCGATTCCAGCCCCCTCATCGCCCCGGGCGAGGCCGACGTCCTCTTCGCCCTGGAGCCGGTGGAGGCTTGGCGTTCGAGCCGTTACCTGCTCCGGGGCGGCGGCGTGCTCCTCAACACCTCGAAGATAGACCCGCTGTGGGTGCGGCTGGAGAGGGAGCCCTACCCGCCGGTGGAGGAGATTATCGCCGCGTTCAAGGGGTTCGCCGGGCGGGTCATCGCCCTGGACGCCACCGCCTTCGCCGTGGAGCGGGGGAGCTGGATTTCGTCCAACGCCGTTCTCTTGGGGGCGCTGGCGGCGTCGGGCGCCCTGCCATTCGACGGGCGGTTCATCGAGGAGGGGATAGGGGCCCAAAGCAAGCCCTCGCACCTCGAGCGCAACCTGGCCTGTTTCCGGCGCGGCTTGGAAGAAAAACCGCGCTGATCGTGAATTGGCCGTTCACCACACCGCCACGATAACCGAGGAGTCGGCATGGACAAGTACGAGTGCACCATCTGCGGCTACATCTACGATCCGAAGAAGGGCGACGCGGGCGGCGGCGTCAAGCCCGGCACCGCTTTCGCCGACCTGCCCGACGATTGGGTCTGCCCGGAGTGCGGGGCGGAAAAAGACGCCTTCGAGCGGATTTAAACTCAGCTCGCGGCACTTGTTCGGAAATTGACGCGGGTGTCCGTCGCGGAATCGGCACAGCGACCCGCCGGACGCCTTCGAGCGGATTTTTAAACCCGGCTCGCGGCGTTTTCTCGGGAAGCGAAACGGGCGTCAGCCGCGGAATCGGCCACGGCGCGCCGCGCATTTCCTTTCTTCAGTGAAAAAGGCTTGCTTTTTTCCAAAAGATGGCGATAATTCCCCTAGGCTCAGCCACGCATTGGGTGGAAGACGAACCGCGTCCAACCGGGGCCGAACGGTCCAGCCAAGGAGGCACATTGGAGAAGTACGAATGCACTGTTTGTGGTTACGTGTACAACCCCCGGCGCGGTGATCCGGCGGGTGACATCGAGCCCGGAACAAGCTTCGACGACCTTCCCGACGACTGGATCTGCCCGGAGTGCGGTGCCGACCTGGATGCCTTCGAGATTCTCGATTGAGATGTAAGTTTTTTTTCGAACGGGGCGGAGGCGTTGCGCCGACCGCCTTTTTTTCTGGGGGAATCTTCCCGGTGGTTCCCTGGCTTGTAATTTGATTGAGAGCGCGTCAAATTGTATATCCGCGTCAACTCGTGTAAAATATTTGAGACATAGCAGAGGACTTGGGTCCGAAGGAGCAACCCCCTCGATTGACGATGTGACCCATCCGGGGGTAAGCGTCCGGGTGCCAGGAGGCTTTCGCGTTTGCGAGATAGCGGGATGGATACCGTGAGTACTGGACCGACCGTACAAAACGAGAAATTCGACGCCTACGTCAAACATGCGCTGGAAA
Source organism: bacterium (assembly GCA_026398675.1). Taxonomy (NCBI): domain Bacteria; species bacterium. The sequence goes on from JAPLSK010000196.1 coordinate 4,406, forward strand.
TGAAGGCCAGGGACGTCAAGGTCATTCCGGCGGACACGGTGTCGGTCGAACAGTGGGTGAGGGAGAAGTGCCGCTTCGGATGCCGGGGGTACGGCAAGAGGTTGACCTGTCCACCCCACTCCCCCACACCGGAGGAGACGAAAAACGTAATCTCGGCGTACAAATGCGCGTTACTGATCCACGGCGACGAAAACACGCCGCTGAACAGCATCGTCGTGGTACTGGAGCGGGAGATGTTTCTAAACGGATTCGAGAAGGCTTTCGGAATGGGTGCCGGACCGTGCTATTTGTGCGACGAATGTGGCGATACGTGCAAGTATCCGGAAGAGGCCAGACCCTCCATGGAAGCATGCGGCATAGACGTCTTCTCCACCGTCAAGGCGCACGGGTTTCCCCTTGAGGTTCTCAAGGATGAGGGGTGCAAGCCCAATTACTATGGGCTGGTGCTGATAGAATGAATTTTAATCCCGTGGCGCGCCCGCGTTGCGGCACGGGTTTGCACACAAGAACCAACCCCTCACGCGAGGATTGACCCACGATGCACAAGATGACCGAGCAGAACCTCTGGGCCGCCTTCGCCGGCGAATCCCAAGCCCACGTGAAGTACGCCGCCTTCGCCGACGAGGCCTACAAGGCCGGCCTGGCCAACGTCGCCAAGCTCTTCCGCGCCGTCAGCTTCGCCGAGCGCGTCCACGCCACCAACCACCTCCGGGTGCTCGGGGGGCTGAAGGGCACGGGCGACAACCTCCAGACCGCCATTGACGGCGAGAACTTCGAGGTGGACGAGATGTACCCGGCCTACGACGCCGTGGCCAAGCTCCAGGGCGAGACGGACGCCGAGAGGAGCATCCACTTCGCCGTCGAGGCGGAGAAGATCCACGCCGTCATGTACGCCGACGCCAAGCGGTCCGTGGATTCCGGGAAAGACTGGGCCATCGGCGACGTCTACATCTGCCCCAACTGCGGCTACACGCACATCGTCTCCGCCGGCGACCCCCTGCCCGACTTCTGCCCGGTGTGCGCCTGGAAGAAGTCCACCTTCAAAAAGTTCTCGGGCTACGACGAGCTGGTGTAGGGGCCGACCTTTTGGTCGGCCCGCGTGCGACCGCAGAGGGTCGCCCCTACATCATTGCAATCGGGGGTGAGGGCTGTCTTGTAAAAAAAGCGGCGGGGTTAGGAAACCCCGCCCTACATATATTCAAGCTACGGCGGGTGTTATAATCGTCGGCTGTCGAGGAGGCCGTTAACGTGGCTGCGCGCGCCTACCGCTGGGTCGAACAGAGGGTGGTCCGGCTGCTGGACTACTTCGAGAGAGCGCCCGTCACCCTCGGGCGGGGGCTGGCGATTCTCGCCGCCACCTTCGCCTTCCGCAACGTCTTCGAGGCGCTGGCCGCCGGCGCGCCCCTCTACTACCCCGCCGCCTTCCTCGTCCACTTCCCCCTGGCCTACCTGCCCGGCATCGTGCTCATCCCCCTGGTCCTGGCGGCGCTCTCGGGCGAGCGGGTGGAGCGGGTGACGAAGGTACTCATCGCGGCCTGGGCGCTGACGATTCTCCCGCCGCTCTTCGAGCTCATCGCGGGCCATGCCGGGGCGCGGATCAGCTACCTGCCCATCCAGCCGGGGCGCTTCTGGTGGAGCGTCACCAATTACTTCAACCCGGGGGTGGAGTTCGAGGGGGCCACGGCGGGGGTGCGGCTCGAGGCGGCGCTGGGCGTGATTCTGGGCGGCTATTACGTCTACCTGAAGCGGAAGAAAATCTGGATCGCCCTGGTGAGCCTGCCGGTCATCTTCTTCGTGATGGTCAACGTCTTCAGCCTGCCCTACATCTTCCACCATCTACTGCGGGCCTGCGGGTCCGGCATCCCGCACGTGGCGGCGCTCTTCGGCACGCGGGGGATGGTCCTGCGTCCGGTGCTGGACCTGTCCGATTACTCCACGGCGCTGTTGGACCTCCTGTACCTGACGCCGCTCCTGGCCCTGTGGCTCCTGGTCTACGGATGGAAAAAGCTGAAGGAGGTCGCCCGGTGGGCCTTCCGCTTCGACACCGGCGGATTCGCCCTGGCGACGGGCGTCGGGTTGTGGCTGGGCTGGCGGGCGGTGGGCTCCGGGCTTCCCCTGGACAATCCGCTGGACTGGATGGCGATGCTCGGCGCGGTCCTGGCCGTGTTCCACGCCGCGCTGGGGATACGGATGCTCCTGCCGGCGGATTCAACGGGGGACAAGCCATCCAGCGTAAGCGACGGCCCGCTCACCGACCGGGAGCGGAGGAACGTCGGGGCGGTCTGCCTTCTCCTGGCCGCGGGCTACGCCGGGACGGTGAACTACTACCTGTTGGGGACGTTGGCGGTGTTCGCGGCGGCGCAGGCCTTCATCCACCTGCGCCCGTTGAATCTGCGGCGCGTCTGGCCGCTGTCGGGGCTCTTCATCGGGGTCTCGGCGGTCGCCGCCCTGGGCGTGGGACTGGCGGCGTTCATCGGCGGGGCGGTGACCACGGCGCTCCCCGGCGCGCTCACCTGGGGCGTGCCGGCCGTCGCGGTTCTCGGTGCGGGGGTGATGGAGCTGCGGCCGGAGGCGCTCGTGGGCGGCCTCTTGAAAAACGGCCGGCGCGTTTTCGCCGCGGTGACCGCGGGTGCGGGCATCCTCATCGCTATCCTGCTCCCGCAGCCTTTGTGGAGCCGGATCGCCCTGGCCGTCCTGGGAATAGGATTGGCCGTGCTGGTCCTCGCGCGGGGGGGAATGCCGCGCTGGGCCCACCTCGCCTGGCCGCTGGGGGCGCTGGCGGTTCTGGGCGGACCGTTGAGCGCGGGCGATGAGCCGGTGGTATTCAATGACCTGCCGCCCAACCCCGTCGCCGTCGCCGCGCTCGACGATGCGACGGACCTCGAGCGGAACAACCTCTACGCCCACGCGGCCCTCGAGTACGCCCGGGCGGTGGAGGCCGGTGACGAGCGGGCCCGCGTCCTCGGCCCCCTGGCCTTCAACCTGCGCCAGACCGGCAGGCTCGACGAGGCGGAGGCGGTACTCGAACGCTCGGTGACCCTCCACCCGGAGCACGCCCCGGCCCTGGTGGACCTGGCGGCGACGAAGGTCGCCCTGGGGAAAATCGCCGAGGGCGAGCGGCTGTACCTGCGCGCCCTCCGGCTCTGGCCGGACCTGATCCAGCCCCGGGTGGCCCTGGGGCGGCTGGCGCTGGACCGGGGATTATCGTACCGGGCGCGGGGGGAGCCGGAGCTGGCGGCGGAGTTCTTGGCGGAGGCGCTGGACTGGGCTCGGGGCGCGTACAACCTGGCGCCGGGCGACGATTCGGCGGCCGGGCTTCTGGCCGCGGTGCAGGAGGAGCTGGGGAATTTTTCCGAGGCCTACGCCCTGTGGGAGAAGCGGGCCCACGCGGCGCCCCTGGACCCCGGAGCCCGCGTCGCCCTGGCCCGGCTGGCTTATAAATTGGGAGAAATCGACACGGCGCGGGGGTGGATCGAGGAGGCCCGGTCGCTGGACCCCGGCTGCGAGGTGCCCCCCGGCCTCCGGGAGCTTCTCCGCTGACGCGGGTCCGGCATGTTAAAAGCGGTAGGCAATGTCCCCTCTCCCCTTTGAGGAGAGGCTCGCCTACGGGCTAGGGTGAGGGGCAGTGTTGGTAACGTAGATGCGGCGGGGATAGGAATCCCCGCCCTACGTCATCGCAGCGAGGAACGGGCCGGGGTGGGGGTGTAGCGGCCCCCTCTCCCTGTGGGAGATACGTCATCGCAACGGGCGGGATTGTGGTTGGAACGGTCTCCCTCTCCCTGTGGGAGAGGGATTAAGGGTGAGGGGTTCCGCATGTTCCCTCTCCCCTTTGGGGAGTGGGCTAGGGTGAGGGTCGGGGCCGGGAGCGTAAAGACAGCTACATCATAAAAAACGGGCCGACCTGAAGGTCGGCCCCTACGTCATCGCAGCGCCGGGTTACACATTTACATATATCCATCCGCTCTGGGGAAGGGACCGTGGTGGGGGGCGGAGCGTCGGCCCGCTTAAACCCCCAAACTCTTCCGGTAGGCCTCGAGGCGCTCCACGTGCCCCCGCTCCTCATCGAGAATCCGCTCCAGCCGATTCCGGTCTATCCCCCGCGCCACGTCCTTGACCGTCGCGAAAAAGCGTATCGTTTCACGCTCGAAGCCCAGGGCGACCTCCACGAGCGCCGCCGTGTCGCCCTTCGCGGCCAGCCCCTTCGCCGCCTCCGCGGTGGAGAGGGTGTGGTCGCGGACTAGGGCGTCCATGAAGTGCGAGGTCTGTTCGTCCAGGGGATCCCCACCTTCGGGCGCGGCTCGGAGCATCTCGGAAAAAACGGCGTAGTAAATTTATTCAGTACCCACCCGCCAATTCAGAGTCGGATTGAAAAACTAGAGCGCCTCAGCTTATAATTTACAATATATAGTGTTTTTTCTAACCCACACAT
>JAPLSK010000197.1 GCA_026398675.1 bacterium
TGCACCATCAATTCACAGACCCGTATGCTGGCACCCATGACATTGGTGGGACGCACCGCCTTGTCGGTGGAAATCAGCATTAAGCGCTCCAGGCCGCAGGCGATGGCAGCTCCAAGGGCAGCCCGCGTACCATTGACGTTATTGGCCACGCCGACGCAGGGGTTGCGCTCCACCAGCAGCTGGAAGTACTCGCATTCCATGGGGAGGACGGCCGTGCCGTCATCCGGCAGCCGGAGCAGGAGCTCGGCCTTGGCTATGGCTATGGCCCGCACGTCGGAGAAAAACTCCAGGTGGGCCGGTCCTACGGCGGTCACGACGCCGATTTTCGGCCGGGCGACCTCCGCCAGCGAGGCGATTTCACCCGCCCATTGCATTCCCATCTCCACCACCGCCAGGGCCGTGTCCCGGCGCAGACTGGCGAGGGTCAGCGGGACGCCGTAAACCGTGTTCATGTTCCCCGAGCTTACGACGGTCGGCGCGAAGGCGGAGAGGACCGCGCCCAGGTAGTCCTTCGTCGTCGTCTTCCCAACGGAGCCGGTGATGCCGACGACGGTGAGCTCGGGGAAGCGCCGCCGGAATCCGTCGGCGATGGAAAGAAGCGCCCGGGGTACGCTCCCGACCACCAGTTGGGTCAACGGCAGGTCCGGGTCGGGCGTAGACACCAGGGCGGCCAGGGCTTTGCCGGCGATGTCGGGGAGGAACTGGTGACCGTCCGCGCGCTCGCCGGGCAGGGCGACGAAGAGGTCGCCGGCGGCGAGTGCCCGGGAGTCTATGGCCAGCCCCCGCACCGGCTCGTCGAGGCTCCCCCGGGGCCCCAAAAGCCGGGCGTCCGCCCATTCGAGCAGTCGGCTCAGGGGGAGCGGCTCCCCCACGTCGGCTCTGAGCTGTCCGTAATCCTCGCGCACACTCTCTCCCGTGACCGTCTTGATCGTTGAAAAGTCCTTGAGAGCGGTCGTCACCTCGAGCCCGCCAGTCGGACCGACAGGGCGTCCACGCCGTTGGAAACCGAGACCACCCGACCACTCCCGCGCATCTCGACCGGCGCACCCCTGGCGGCGAGTGCCGCGGCGGTTCTCCGGGCGTTCAACCCCAACAGATTCAACGGGTTTCCGACGTCCCCGCAGACCGGTCCACCCCCGTAGATGGGTCTTGGTTCGTCCACGATTATCAACAAGACCAGCGCAGGGTCCTGTGCCGGGGCGAAGCCGATGAAGCTGGCGATGTAGCGCTTGCCCGCCAGATATCCCATCTCGCCGATCTTCTGGGCGGTGCCCGTCTTGCCCCCCACGGTGTAGCCCGACCCCAAGGCGTCCTTGCCCAGTCCGCGCTCCACCGATCCAACGAGAATCTCGCGGAGGGCGGCGGCGGTTTCGGGGCTGATAACCCGCCTGGGGTGCGGTTTTCGCGAATCATCGTCGGACACGATGCTCGGCTGGACCAGCCACCCCCCGTTGGCGATGACCGCGTAGGCCCGGACGAGCTGAATCGGCGTCACGGCAATCCCTTGGCCGAAGCTGGCGCAGGCCGTGTCCAGGGGGTACCAATCCGAGGCCGGTCGGAGAATCCCCCGGACCTCTCCCGGCATGTCCAGGCCGGTCAACGCGCCGAAACCGAATTTTTCCAGGTAGTCGTGCAGCTTCTCCCGCCCGACCTTCAGGCCGATCTGAAGGATGCCCACGTTGGAGGAGCGCTCGATGATCTGGGCCGCGGTCAGGCGGGGGTCGTGGGGCAGACTGTCCCTGATCCGCCGACCGGTCACGTAGGTTTCCGGGGGGGTGTCGAAGACGGTCTGGGGCGTGACGAGCCCCTCCTCGAGCGCGGCGGCCAGGGTGAAGACCTTGAATGTGCTGCCCGGTTCGTACACGTCGGTCACGATGCGGTTGCGCCGGACCCAGGTCGGGTACTCGCCGAAGCGGTTCGGGTCGAAGAACGGGTAGTTGGAGAGGGCCAGCACCTCGCCGGTGTCGGGGTTCAGCATCACGGCCATGCCTCCCCGACCGTTCGACCGTTCCACGGCGTAGGCCAGCTCGCGGTCCACGATGTGCTGGAATCGGGAGTCTATGGTCAGGCGCAGGTCGTCGCCGCGCTGCGGCGGCTGCTGGGTTTTGCCAGGGGCATAGCTCGCTTCGCTCGGTTCGTCCAGGGGGTACAGCGGGCGTCCGAGGGCGTCCCGGACCTTGAGCGTCCACCCCGGTTCCCCCGAGAGGCGATCTTCGTAGGCGAGTTCCATCCCCTCCAGCCCCTGATGGTCTACCCCAACGAAGCCCAGTACGTGAGCCGCGGTGCGCCCGAGCGGGTAGAGGCGGGAGGGCTCCAGTCTCACGTACACCCCGGGGAGTGACGCCCGGCGCAGGATGTCGGCGGTTTCGGCGTCGAGGTGCCGGGAGAGCCATTCAAAATAGGAGTTCCGATCGAGCAACCGGCGCGTGTCCTCCAGGGGAAGCCCCAGTATTTTCACCAATCCCTCGGCCACGCGATCCTTCTCCTCGGGCTTGATTTCGTTGGGTGCGACGAAGGCGGTGGGCGATTCGCGGTCCAGGGCCATCGGGATGCCGTTCCGGTCGTAGATGGTTCCCCGGAGCCCCACCAGGGGAACCCGGATCACCTGCTGGCCGCGGGCCTGGAGGGCGAGATCGGCGCCGCGGACGAGCTGAAGCTGAACCAGGCGACCGCTGATGACGATCAGCGCCACACCCATCAGAATGAATACGATGCGGAGCCGCCTGCGCGCGGTTCCATCGCTGTCATGGGCTGGGTGGAATTGATTCATCGCCTTCGGCTATGCCTAGTAAACGGTAACGGTTTCGAGATCGGCGGGAACGTCGAGCTTCAGTCTTTCGGCGGCCAGGGACTGCAGGTTCTCGGGCGCGGTGGAGAGCATCCAGTCCTCCTGGAACTGGCGGGCGATTTCCTCCTCGCCGACCGCCCCATCGCGCAGATCGTCCACATCCATCCGCAGGATGTAGAGGCGGTTGTTCAGGAATAGGAAGAGTCCTCCCAGGACGCCGGCGACCAGGATGACCACGAACCAGAACCTCAGTCGCTCGTTCTTCATGTTTTTTTACCGGAGCCGCGACTCCGTTGCGCCGGTGGCGTGATTGCGGATTTCCGCCGCCCGGAGCTTGGCGGAGCGGGCCCGAAGGTTGAGCTTGATCTCTTCTATAGAGGGCTGGAGCGGTTTTTTGGTGATGACGACGAGGGCGTTCACCGGGTTGCACCGGCAGGCCGGCGTCCCGGGAGGGCAGACGCACTGGCCGCTCATCCGCCGGAAGAACCGCTTCACGATTCGGTCTTCGCCGGAGTGGTAGGAGATTACGACGAGCCTGCCGCCCGGCTTTGAGAGAGAGACGGCCGCCTCCAGCCCCTGCTCCAGCTCCTCGAGCTCGCCGTTCACCGCCATGCGGAGGGCCTGGAAGGTGCGCGTGGCGGGGTCGATGCCGCCCGAGGGTCCCACCGCGCGGCGGACGATCTCCGCCAGTTCGTGGGTGGTTTTCAGCGGTCTGGCTTCCACGATGGCGCGGGCCGCCCGGCGCGCCCTCCGCTCGTCGCCGTACCGGCGGATTATCCCGGCCAGCTCCTCCTCGGGGAGGCCGTTGACCAGGTCCGACGCCCGGGATCCCCGGGTCCGGTCCATCCGCATGTCCAGCGGTCCGTCCGAATCGAAGCTGAAACCCCGCTCGGGGTCTGAAAGCTGCTCCGTGGACATCCCGAGATCGAAGAGAACCCCGGCGAATCCGCCGGGCAGTCGGTGCAGGCCGCTGAAGGGGAGGAGCTCGAGGTCGAGCCGGTTTTCGAAGCGGGGGAGGAGCTCGTTTTTCACCCGGGCCAGGGCGTCGGGGTCACGGTCGCATCCCAGGACGGTCGCCCCGGGTTTGAATTCCAGAATCGCCCCGGCGTGCCCCCCTCGGCCGAGCGTGGCGTCGAGGTAGCGTCCCTTTGAATCGGTGGCCAGGAGCGCGAGCACCTCGGCCACCATCACCGGGGTGTGGCGTTGGGGTTTTATCTCGGGGCTGATGGTTGTTGACGACACCGGTCCCTAAAACTCCAAATCGGCCAGTTTCTCCGCGGCCTCCTCGTAGTCGGCGCTGGCGGTGTAATCCTGCCAACTCTGCTTGTCCCAAATTTCGATCCGTCGGCCAACGCCGATGACTACGGCCTCGCGTTCCAGGGTCGCCCACTGGCGGAGGTGCGCCGGGATGTTCACCCGGCCCTGCCGGTCCAGGGTGACCTCGACCGCGCCGGCGAAGAGGATGCGGGCGAAGCGGCGCGCGGCCGAACGGTTCGCGGCCAGAGCCTGTATCCGAGCCGAAACCTCGCCCCACTCGCTCTGGGGGTAGAGGAAAAGGCAGTGGTCGAGCCCCTGGGCCAGGACCCATTTGTCTTCGGCTTCAGTTGCCTCCTCCTCGCCGCCGGAGCGCAGCTTGGCCGGAATCGCCAGGCGGCCCTTTTCGTCCAGGTTGTAGGAGTATCGGCCGAGGTACATGGTCAACCGCCGAGGGATAGAGGCTCAGGGCTTTTTCTGAACTCTCGCGGGTTTCGGGGAACGCGGTTCGGGTGGATATTTACCCATTTCTCCCCACTTATCCCCACAGTCGAATGGTAGTGTTTTGTAAAATTTATGTCAATATAAAAATGCAATTTCTTTAATAAAAATTAATTGCGGGTTATTTACCCACCACGCCTCCGATGAATTACACCATGTGCTCATTGGGTGATATTTACCCCTAACCCATTGATAACATACGGTTAATCGTCCGGCTTCGTGGGTGGGGAATCCCTCGATCCCCGCTGATGCCGTTCACCCTTTTTTCCTTTTATTCGACCCCCTCTTTATGCTATGGTCCTATCTCTACATCGGCAAGACGCCGGTGGTTTTAGTTCCCCAGGCCCTCCGGGCCGCAACCCATCGGTAACTTTCACGTTTCCGGTGGAGTTGGCGCAGCGTACCGCAGGGCGAGCCGCGCCGCCAAGAGGAAGTGGATGTTGATACCCAAAGACGAAAACCATCAACCCGAGGAGTCTCCAACGGATAAAGCCCCTGAAGTGAATTCCGAGGAGACCCCCCGCGAGGAGCAGCCGGAGGACAGACCCGAGTCCGCTCCGGATGCCGAAGAGACGACGGAACCTGTACCCGAAGAGACCCGTCCTAAAGGGGCTTCGCGCCGGAAGGCGAAACGAAGCGAACCGAGCGAAGCGAGCTATGCCCCCGGCAAACCGAGTAATGCCCCGGCAAAAACGACCCCTCCCCCGTCCACCGAGGCCGAGCCCGCACCCGAGGATGCGGAATCGTCTTCGGCCGCGGATCCGGACGGCGTCACCATGGACGAGCTCATGGCAGCCTACGAGGACACCCTGGCCGACCTGAGGGAAGGCGAGGTGGTCCGCGGCGTGGTCGTCGGCATCTCCGGCGATGAGATTCTGGTGGACGTGGGCTACAAATCCGAGGGCCCCATCGACCGGAGGGAGTTCGGTCCCGACGCCAAGATTGACATCGGCGACGAGGTGGACGTCTACCTGGAGAAAAAAGAAGACCAGGACGGCATCATCGTCCTGTCGAAGGAAAAGGCTGACTTCGCCCGAACCTGGGAAAAAATCCGGACCGCCTTCGAGGACGAAGAGGTCATCAAGGGCAAGGTGGTGGCCCGGATCAAGGGCGGGCTGGAAGTGGACATCGGCGCCCGGGGATTTCTGCCTGCCAGCCAGGTGGCCTTGAGGCCGGTGCGCGATCTCGAATCCCTCGTCGGCAAGCAGCTCGAGATGAGGATTTTGAAAATCAACCGCCGGCGACGCAACATCGTCCTCTCCCGAAAGGTGGTGCTCCAGGAGCGCCGCGAGAAGCTGAAGGAGGAACTCGTCTCCGAGCTGGAGGAGGGCCAGATCCGCGAGGGCGAGGTCAAGAACATCACCGATTTCGGAGCCTTCATCGACCTCGGCGGGATTGACGGCCTCCTGCACATCACCGACATGAGCTGGGGCCGGATCAGCCACCCCGGCGAGATGCTGCAGATCGGGGACAAGGTCAAGATTTTGGTACTGAACTTCGACCGCGAGCGCGAGCGGGTGTCTCTCGGTCTCAAACAGCTCACCCCCCACCCCTGGAAGGACGCGGCCCAGAAGTACTCCGAGGGGACGATTATCCGGGGGAAAGTCGTCAACATGACCGACTACGGCGCCTTCGTTGAAATCGAAGACGGCATCGAGGGGCTGATCCACATCTCCGAGATGAGCTGGACCCAGCGCATCCGCCACCCATCCCAGATGCTCTCCATCGGAGATCTCGTCAACGCCAAGGTGCTGAACCTGGATACCGAGAAACAGCGCATCAGCCTCGGCCTGAAGCAGACCGAGGAGGACCCCTGGGAGACCATCGCCGAGCACTTCCCCCGCGGCACCCGCCTGATGGGCCGCGTGCGCAACATCACCGACTTCGGGGCCTTCGTCGAGGTGGACGAGGGCATAGACGGACTGGTCCACATCAGCGACATGAGCTGGGTCCGCCGGGTACGGCATCCCTCGGAGATAGTCCAGAAGGGCGACGAGATCGAGGTGGTGGTCCTCAACGTGGACACCGAGAACCGGCGCATCTCCCTGGGGATGAAGCAGCTCACCGAGGACCCCTGGGAGCACATCGAGGACTACATCTTCGAGGGCGCCTATGTGGAAGGAACCGTCGTGCGCATGGCCCGATTCGGCGCAATCATCGAGCTCTCCAACGGCATCGAGGCCCTGCTGCACATCTCCGAAATCGTGGACGCCCACGTGCCCAACGTGGAGGACATCCTGGACGTCGGCGAGCACCTGACCTGCAAGGTGATCAACATCAACCGGGAGGAGCGCAAGGTCAACCTGTCCCTCAAGGCTTACAACGCCGACATGGGCATCGGCCCCGAGGACGACCCGGTGATGCAGCGGTTGATCAAGCATCAGGAGGCGGGTTCCCTTTCGGAACGGGAGCCCGAGCCCACCCCGGACGACGAGGACTTCGAGCCGACCTTGGCCGGCGAAAAACCGGTCCCAACCGAGGAAAAGCCCGTAGAGGCTGCGGAAGGCGAGCCCAAAGAGATTACGGAAGTGGAGCCCGAAGAGATTACGGAAAGGGAGCCCGTAGAGGCTACGGAAGGCGAGCCCATAGAGATTACGGAAGTGGAGCCCGTAGAGGCTACGGAAGGCGAGCCCGAAGAAGAAGTCACCGAACCGGTAGATGAGCCCCCCGCCGAGTCCTCAGCCGATGAAGAGGAGCCCGAGGCTCCGGATGAGCCTGCCGCGTCGGATGAGGCCGCGGCGTCTGTCGCGGATGAAGAAGAAGAAGCCGTAGAGGGCGGGGAGCCGACCGAGGGGGAGACGGGGGGATAGGCGCATCATCCCCTCCTTCGAAGAACACCTGTGAAGGAAGGCAAGGGGTTTAACCGAGCGAAGCGAGCTACGCCCCCGGCGAACCGAGCTATGCCCCCGGCAAAACCCCTTGTCTCCTCAAGGCAATGACTCGTATCTTCTTGATAAGACGCGGGATTGCCAAGAAGGCGTCGTTTTTTCTTGCGGAACCGACCCCGCTAGGGTAGAATTCTAACGAGCTATGTTTACCATGCCGGCACAGCCGGCCCAACCTGGAGGGTGCGCATGAGGAAATTCTTACTCCTCACCGTTGTTATTGCCGTCGGTCTTTTCTTTACCGGCTGCGGCAAGGAACTCAACGACGAGAACTTCGCGACGTTCTGGCTCGATGCCTTCAAGGTCGAGAACGAGGCGGATGCTCAGAAGCTGGCCGATGACTACGGCTGGACCGATGAGGACATGAACAAGTACTTCGAGGAGCTGAAGGCCGACGAGACGCGCGCGGGCAAGCTCATCGACTCCATCGCCGAGAAAAACGAAGATGCCGCCTTCGCCCTGGAACTGACCCTCTTCCCCGACCGGGCCTTCGGCGGCCTCATGGAAGGTCTCGGGGACCTCGGGGACCTAGGTACGGAACTCCAGGGTGCCTTGGGTGAGACCCCGGCGGACGTTAGCGCCGAGACGACTGAGACGCCGCCTGTCACCAAATAGCGCACTACAGATTCCGCGTGTTCTAACTTGCTGATCAGGAGGGAGATGCAACGTAACATTGTGTCTCCCTCCCCTCGTTTCCACCGAGGGTGGAAATCGGCCTTGTTTTTTAAACCCAGGACCGATATAATCCTCCACGTTAGATTAAACGAGGAACGGAGTTACCAACCTAAAGACCCGAATCCCCAAACAGCCCAAACCTGGAGGATACTTAATGCGCAAACTCCTGTTTGCTCTCGTCATCACAGCGGTCTTCCTGACCTTCGTCGGTTGCGGCGGGGCGAAGATCGACGATGCAAAGTTCGTCGAGATCTGGCTCAAGACGTACGACAAGATGGACGACGAGGCCGCGTATGCCACGGCGCTCAAGGAGTACGACACCACCCCCGACGATATCAACGCCTTTATCAAAGACATGCTCACTGATGACAAACGGTCCCAGAAAATCTCCGAGGAGATCACCACGAAGGATCTCGGCGCAGGGCTGGCCCTCGCCGGCAAGGTTCTCGAAATCGGTCTGGGAGATATCCAATTTTAACCGACCGTGAGGGTATGAACCGAGAGCGGCCGTTATCGGCCGCTCTTGTCACACCGTCTCGCCGCCTCCGGGGGGGATGGTCTTGTCGTGTGGATTGACTCCGCCGCTTTTCCGCGCGGGTGGTGACGGTTGACAACGGCATGGTTCGAGGTGTAACGTTCTGCGTTGAACCTTGCGGTTCCATACTTACGTAAAAAAGACGGACCCAACCAACACGTTCGGAGGTTCCCGATGCGCAAAGTACTTCTTATCGCGGTCTTGACCGCATTCCTCGCCGGCTTTTCCGGCTGCGGCAAGGAGCTGAACGACGAGAACTTCGCAGGTTTCTGGGTCGAGTACTCGGCCGCCGCCGACGACGCGGCCCAGCAGAAGGTCATGGAATCCTACGGCTGGACCGAGGGAGACCTGGACGCATACGTCAAGGAGCTCACCGCGGACGAGGGGCGGGTGCAGAAACTTTACGAGGCCCTGAAGGCCAAGGACGAGAACGCAGCTCTGTCATTCACCTTCCTTATCGTGCCCGACGCGGCTTTAGACGGCACGAACCCTGACGATCTGGGGAATATTCCCTACGTCGAGGGCGGGGGCACGGCCATGACCGACGCGCTTCTGGCCGAGCTCTTCGTGAAAATCTACCCCGAGGAGCCCAACTCGCCTGCGGCCCTGGCAATTTATCCCGAGTACGGGGTGACCGGGAAGCAGGTCGAGGGGTACTTCAACAACGTGAAGGCGGATCCCGCCCACTGCGCCGCGGTGAGCGCCCTCATCCACGGGCTGGACCCGGCGAAGGGCGACGACTTCGACAAGGTAACCGGTCTGACCAAGCCGGAGTGAACCTCCGAGTAGCATTCCATGCGAGTTGAACAGAAGGGCCGTCGCGGTGACGGCCCTTTCCCTATGGCGCGGAACGGACGGCGTTCCGGGGATTCCCGCACGAGTGGATTATTTCGCCCCGAACTCCTTGATGAGGTGGATGGCCACGATCCAGCGCTGAATCTGGTTCGTCCCCTCGTATATCTGGCAGACCCGCTGGTCGCGGTAGTAGCGCTCGACGTCGTTCTCCCGCATGTATCCGGCGCCGCCCATAATCTGAATCGCGTGATGGCAGACCGTCTCGGCCGCCTCGGTGGCGAACATCTTGGCCATGGACGACTCCTTGGTGTAGGGCAGCCCCAGGTCTTTGAAGGAGGCGGCGCGGTGAATCATGAGCCGGGCCGCCTCGATCCGCGTCCCCATCTCCGCCAGCATGAACTCGATGGACTGGAAACCGATTATCGGCTGGTTGAACTGGACCCGCTTCTGGGCGTACCGGAGCGCCTTCTCGAAGGCCGCCTGGGCGCAACCCAGGGCGATGGCCGCCACGCTGAACCGCCCGCCGTCGAAGGCCCGGAGCACGATGGAGAGCCCCCGGTTCTCCTTCCCCACCAGATTCGCCGCCGGCACGCGGCAGTTTTCGAACTCCAGCTCGGCGTTGTCGCTGCAGCGCTGACCCATGGGGTTCATCGTCTTGGTGACCCGAAAGCCCGGCGTGTTCGACGGCACCAGGATGCAGGACAGGCCCTTCTTCCCGCGGCCGGGGCTGGTCAGGGCGATCACCAGGTGCAGGTTGGCGTACTTGCCGTTGGTGATGAAGCGCTTCTTGCCGTTGAGGACGTAGAAATCGCCGTCGCGGACGGCCGTGGTCAGGACGTTGCCGGCGTCGGAGCCGGCGGATTCCTCGGTGAGCGCCAGGCTGGTGAGAATCTCGCCGGTGGCCATCTTCGGCAGGATTTCCTCTTTCTGCTCCGGGGTGCCGTACTCGTTGATGGTGAAGGCGCCGATGGAGTTCTGCACGGCGAAGATGAGCGCCACGCCGGCCGCCGCCTTGGCCAGTTCCTCCAGGGCCAGGCAGTAGGTCACCGAGTCAACCCCGGAGCCGCCGTGCTCTTGGGGTAGCGTCAGCCCGTACAGGCCGAGCTGCCGCATCTCTTCCACTATCTGGCTCGGGTAGAGCCCCTCCTCGTCGAGCTGCCGCGCGATGGGCTCGATGCGCTCCTGGGCGAAGCGGCGGATGAGGTTGCGGTACCGGACCTGCTCCTCGGTGAGGGTGAAGTTCACGGAAATCCTCCGGCGGGTTGTGTTTCGTCTGAATAAAGTATACCCATTCGACGCAGCTTGGACAAGTCGGCGTTTCGGGTTTATCTAAATGGTTTTATTCCGGTCGGGCGTCACCCCCGCAGGCGGCATTGCCGCCCTTGTACGCGGGGGTATTTCTTTTACTACGGAGAGTTACCCCCGCGAGCCCAAGCCTCCACTTTTCAACATCAACTGCCCACACGCGGCGGCGATGTCGGTTCCCCTGGACTTGCGAACGCTCGCCGCGTAGGCCCCCCGGCGCGCCTCGGCCAGAAAGGCGTCAACCGATAAATGCGACGGAGACTGGAAGGGCAGCCCCGCCACCGGGTTGTACGCGATGAGGTTCAGCTTGTGCGGCACCCGCGCGAGGAGCCGAACAACTGTTCGGGCGTCAGCCTCCCTGTCGTTGAACCCGCCCAGGAGGACGTACTCGAAGGTGACCCGTCGCCCGGTGCGGTCGTAGTATTCCCGGCAGGCCGCCAGGAGCTCGGCCAGCGGCCATTTCTTGTTCAGCGGCATCAGCTCCGTCCGCCTGGCGTCGTCGGGGGCGCCCAGGCTCACGGCCAGCTTCACCCGCTGCGGCTCCCCGCCCAATCGTTTTATTCCCGGCACGACACCGGCGGTGGAGACGGTAATCCTCCGCGCCCCGATGCCCAGCGGTCCCGTCAGGAGCCCCACCGCCCCCAGCGTCGCCTCGTAGTTCAACAGCGGCTCGCCCATGCCCATGAAAACGACGTTGCGCAGCCTCGCGGATATTTTTTTCAACAGCAGGACCTGAGCGGCTATCTCGTGGGCCGCCAGGTCGCGCGTCTTCCCCAGCGTCCCCGTGGCGCAGAATGTGCAGCCAAGGTCGCAGCCGGCCATCGTCGAGACGCAGGCTGCGTCGTAATCCTCCCCCGGCCTGAGCACCGTCTCGACCCGCGCGCCGTCGTCCAGTTCCAGCAGGAGCTTCACCGTGCCGTCGGTGCTCCGGGCCTCGTCCGCTACCCGGGGCAAGGTTGTCGTGTAATCCTTGGCGAGCTTCTCCCGCAGCGTCCCGGGCAGGTCGGTCATCTCCGTAATATCAGCCGCCCCCCTGGCCCAGAGCCAATCGAAAAGCTGCCGGGCGCGGTAGGCCGGCTCACCTAATCCACCGACGAGGTCGGTGAGCCCGGCGAGGTCGAGGGCGCGGAAGTTTTTCATGGCGCTGATAATAACAGAAGCGGGGCGCACGGGCCCCGTTTTGAGTATCCGCAAGTAGGTGAGCCTTTCCCGGAGGGGAATGGGTTTATGGCGGCCTTCACCCCGATTGCGGTGATGTGGGGTGGCCCCGTAGGGCGGCCCCTCTGTGGGCCGCCGCGATTCGACCCTCACCCTGGCCCTCTCCCTAAATGGAGAGGGGATATGCGGGCGACCATGGACGGTCGCCCCTACCACCGTGTGTCTGACGTAGGGCGTGGACAATAGTCCCCGCCGATTACACGCTCCCGGCCTCGACCCTGACCCCAGCCCTCACCCTACAAGGGAGAGGGTGACAGTCTAGCACCTTGTCCACGGCCCGTCGGCGCGCCGCTCCCACAGGGAGAGGGAAAACGCCGGGCGGCCCCGTAGGGCGGCCCCTCCGCGGGCCGCCATGGTTTGCCCCTCACCCTAGCCCGTAGGCGAGCCTCTCCCCAGAGGGGAGA
>JAPLSK010000198.1 GCA_026398675.1 bacterium
TCGCGCTCTGGCGCATACCCCCTGACCAACTCGACACCCTCGAACTGCGGGTGATTCCGCTCCACCCGCAGGCGGTGGCGCGACTTCCGGCTTCCATGCGGCCTACGCCGCCCTTGACTTACCGGGGGGGGGAGGGTAAACTGGGCCACCCCTCGCTCGAGGGGTTCAACCGTTTCGCACCCACAGAAGGAAAGCCCGATGGCCGATCTGCGTAACGTAGTTCTCATCTCCCACGGCGGGGTGGGCAAAACCACGCTGGCGGAGAGCATGAGCTTCGACGCCGGCGCCTCGAAACGCCGGGGAAGCGTGGGCGAGGGCAACACCACGAGCGACTTCGACGACGAGGAGATAGCGCGCCGCTTCAGCATCGGCACCTCCCTCCTGCGGCTCAAGCACGAGGGGAAGGTCGTAAACCTGATTGACACCCCGGGCACACTGGATTTTACCGGGGAGGTCGTGAGTGGAGTCTATGCCGCGGACGCCGCCATCGCCCTAGTGTCCGCCGTGGCCGGCGTGGAGACGTGCACCGTCCGCTACTGGGGCATCGCCTCGACGAGGGGATTGCCCCGCGCGCTCTTCATCAACCGGATGGATCGCGAGAACGCCAGCTTCGCCAAAGCGGTGGAGACCTGCCGGTCCGCCTTCGGTAAGACTTGCGTCACGGTGCAGTTGCCCATCGGCGCCCACACATCCTTCAAGGGCCTGGTGGACCTGATCGCCAACAAGGCTTGCGTTTACGCCGCCGACGGCTCGGGCAATTTCGAGATCACCGAGATTCCCGCGGAGCTCGCGGATGATGTGGCTCAGGCGCGAGAGAAGCTCATAGACGCGGTGGCCGCCGCCGATGACGCCCTCATCGAGAAGTACCTCGAACACGGCACATTGAGCGCCTCCGAGCTGCACGGGGGGCTGGCCAAGGCCTTCCTCGGGGGAGCTATCCACCCCATCTTCGTGGGGGCCGCCGAGCTGGGTATCGGCAGCCGACCCCTTTTGGACGCCATCGCGGACTATTTCCCCACACCCGGCCAGGTTCCGCCGCCCAAGGCACTCGCCGGCGACGAGGAGACGGCGTTACCTGAAGGCACGCTCGCCGCCTTAATCTTTAAAACAACCGTTGACCCATTCGCCGGCAAGCTCTCCATGGCCCGCTTGTTCCGGGGCACCCTCTCGGGCGAGGCCTTCAACGTCAACCGGGGCAAGAACGAGCGCTGCTCGAACCTCTTCCACGTCCATGGAAACAGCCAGGAAAACGTCGGAGAGCTCACCGAAGGCGACATCGGCGCCATCGGCAAACTCGAGCAAACCCTTACCGGCGACACCCTGGCGAAATCGGGCTCGCCCCGTTTCGCGCCGCTCCCCTTACCACAGCCCCTGATGAAGCGCTCCGTCTTCCCAGTCTCCAAGGGCGACGAGGACAAGATGTCCACCGGCCTCTCGCGCCTACAGGAAGAGGACCCCACCCTGCACTCGACCCGCAACGAACAGACCAAGGAGATGAACCTGGCCGGCCTGGGCGACCAGCATTTGCAGGTCGCCGTTTCCCGACTGCAAAAAAAGTACGGCGTGAACGTCGAGCTCAAGATACCCCGCATCGCCTACCTGGAGACGATCACCCGGAAGGCCGAGGGTCACGGCCGCCACAAGAAGCAGACGGGCGGGCGCGGCCAGTTCGGCGACTGCCAGATCGAATTCTGGCCGCTGGAACGAGGGACCGGAGTGGAGTTCCAGGACGCCGTCGTAGGCGGCGTCATCCCCAACAAATTCATCCCCGCCGTGGAGAAGGGGCTCAACGAGGCCTACGCCAACGGGTACCTATGCGGCTGCCCCATCGTGGACATCCATGCCAGGCTTTTCTACGGCAGCTATCACAGCGTGGACTCGTCGGAGATGGCCTTCAAAATCGCCGCGAGCCTGGCCTTCAAGGACGCCATGACCAGGGCCGTCCCCGTAGTCCTCGAACCGATAATGCGCGTGGAAGTCTTAGTCCCCGACGAGTTCATGGGCGACATCGCCGGGGACATCAGCTCCAAGCGGGGGAAGATTCTGGGCATGGAGCCGCGCGGCAAGATGCAGGTGGTCAGGGCTCTGGTCCCCGAGGGCGAGCTGTCCAACTACTCCACCGAGCTGCGCAGCATCACCGGCGGCCAGGGAACCTACTCGCTGGAGTTCAACGGCTACGAGCAGGTCCCCGGCGAAACCCAGCAGAGAATCATCGAGGAGCACAAGCGGGAGAAGGAGTAATAAACCTCCCTTTCGACGGTAAAAACACCGACAAGGGGCTCAAGCCCCTTGCCTCGTCCACGGACGGACATTCACGGGAACCGGACATCCGGTTCCCCTTTTTGCGCCTCGCCGCTACAACCCTTCAATCCGTTGGGCTATAATGGGACTGTGAAGGGATGACTGCGCCCGAAGAGAAAACCCGAAGGGGTGAGATGCGTTACAGCCGCCTTTTGACCGCTGCGTGCACGGCGACGCTGGTGATTCTCGCGGCCTGCGAGCAGCCGTCGAACGTACCCGAGCCGACTTTCCCCCAGGACGCCTGGTTCGCCATCGCCCTGACCGATAACTCCTGGGAGAGTCACAACGTAGCCGCGCTGGTGAGGCTGGACTTCGGGGGCACGGTTCGGGAGAACGTTGTGGCGCCTAAGCAAGTGGACACCCCCCCGGTGCTGGACGGGCGGGACAACGACCGGGCTTGGGACCACGCCGGGACGACGACCCTCCTCCTCGAACCCGCCAACGGGGGCACCGGCATAGCCGCCGTCAGCGTGAAGTGCGTCTACACCGAGGAGGAGATTTTCTTCTTCCTGAGCTGGCAGGATCCCACCGCCACCGGCAGCGACATCCCCGGCCGTTGGAAGTACGCCGGGGGCGAGTGGTACGACCGATTCGACGAGGATGGCCAGCCCGATATAGACGGTGAGCTTATCGCCGAGGACATGCTGGCCTTTCTCTGGCCCAACCCCAACGCCTACCCCGATTTCGACCAACAGGGATGCACCGCCACCTGTCACGCGGAAGGCGGCGGTTACAGTCACGGCACGCCTTACGGGACTTACATAGACGCCTGGGTCTGGGGGGCGGGCCGCACCAATCCCCGGAAGCAGGTGCGCGACTGCCTGCTGGGCTACTTTGGATGGGGCAATGACGCGACGGGCACGGCGCCCTACCTCGCCAACCGGCCCGCCGACGGCACCATCCCCTGGACACCCCTTTACCAGCACACCGACGATCCCAACTCAAACGCCCATTACCTCTTCGCGGAAGAGGCGGTTTCCTTCCTGCCCGATGGCTGGCTCGGGGGGAGCACGGTGCCGGGGTACGTATTACAGATTTCGGACGAGTCCCAGGCCGACGTGCGGGGGTGCGGCGTGTACGGCGCCGGCAGCTGGTCCGTCGAGTTGGGAAGATCCCTTCTGACCGAGGACGTGCTGGACTTCCAGTTCCTGTGGCCCGAGGTGCAGGGCGACGGGGAGTAGCCCCGACCGGACACGCGGCGGATGAGCCTTAAAAAAACCTACTCCACCCTCGACTGGCTCCTCGGCGCCCTGGCGCTCCTTTTAATCGCGGGCACGGCGGCGCTCTACTACCTCACCGCCGGCGGGGAAACGGACCTGGGCGCAATCTGGCCCAAACTGCTCTACGTGCCGGTCCTCCTGGCGGGTTGGCGCTTCGGGCTTTTTGGCGGGGCGGTTTCCGCCCTCGTGGGCTCCGCGGCCCTGGCGCCACAGCTAATCTACTACGTGGGGGAGCTGGACGCGGCCGGGTGGGCGGACCTGAGCGAGCTTCTCGCCCTGAACCTGGTCGGGTGGTGCTTCGGTCTCATGGCGGAGTACCACCGCCGCCGCAGCTCGGAGGCCGTCAGGCTGACCCGCGATCTGGGCTCGGCCAACGCCGAGTTGGCGGAGCTGGTCGGTCTGCGGGACAGGGTGTCGCGCATTGAGAAGCTGGAATCGGTGAACCGCCTGGCCGGGGGTGTGGCCCACGAGATCCGGAACCCACTGGCCGCGATCAAGGCCACCGTGCAGGTCACCCCGCAGGAGGGGCTATCCCGGGAGGCGCGCGAGGCCTTCCGCATCATCTGCGAGGAGGTGGGGCGCGCCGACGCGGCGGTGAAGAGGCTCCTCGGCCGGAGCAGGCGGAGACCCGAGGGCGGGGGGGTGAGGCTCGGGGAGCTCATCGCCGAGGCCGCCCGGCTCATCCGACCCCGCTTGGGTAACCTTTCGCTGACGGTGGACGCGACGCCGGAGGACTGCTGCGTCAAAGGCGACGCGGACGCTCTCCGCCAGGCCCTGGTCAACCTCCTCGTCAATGCCTCCGAAGCGGCGGCGGGACGGATAGACATCACCCTCGTCGTCGAGGGGAATGATGCGCTGATACGCATCGCCGACGACGGACCGGGCGTCGGGGAAAAGGACCAAAAAAGGCTGTTCGAGCCCTTCTTCACCACAAAACCCAACGGGACGGGCCTCGGCCTCTTTCTGGCCCGCCAGGCGATCCAGACCTGCTCGGGCGGCATCCGGTACGTCCCCCGGGACGGGAAGGGCGCGGTCTTCGAAGTGAGCCTGCCGCTATCCCGTTCCGAATAACGTATAACCACCGATTTTCTTCATCCGCAGAAAAGGAGTTCCATGCACGACCCACGGCTCAACGGCTACGCCCGGCTCATGGTCAACTACGCCCTCGGGGTGGAGAAGGGGAACGAGGTCCTGATTGTGGGCTCCCACCTGGCCGCGCCTCTCGTGCGTGAGATGTTCCGCGAGGTCCTGGCTAGCGGTGGCCACCCCCGGACCCAGATCGGCCTCGACGGCTTGGCGGAAATCCTCTTCAAGGAAGGTTCGGACGACCAGCTCACCTACGTCACGAGCTCCGCCAAAAACGACGTGGAGAACATAGACTGCCTGCTCCAGGTCCGCAGCCCGGAGAACACCAAGGCCCTCTCGGGGGTCGCACCGGATCGGATGCGGCTGAACCAGCAGGCCCACAGCAAGATCGTCCAGCGGTACTTCGAGCGCGAGGCGGGGGGGGAGTTCCGGTGGAGCATGTGCCAGTTCCCCACCCACGCCGCGGCCCAGGAGGCCAACATGAGCCTGGACGAGTACCACGCCTTCGTCCTGGGCGCCTGTCTCCTGACCGGACCCGACCCGGTGAAGGCCTGGCGCGCGGTGGAAAAGAAGCAGGAAAAAATCTGCGACTACCTCACGTAGAAGAAGGACTTCCGCGTGACGGCGCCGGGCACCGATCTTTCGTACTGCGCCGGGGGCCGTGTCTGGATCAACTGCTGCGGGAAGAACAACATGCCCGACGGCGAGGTCTTCACCGGGCCCGTCGAGGATTCGGTCTCGGGCCGCATCACCTTCAGCTTCCCAGGCATCTTCATGGGAAAGGAGATCGAGGGGATCCGGCTGGAATTCAAGGACGGGAAAGTAGTGGACGCCGCCGCCGACCGGGGCGAGGAGCTCTTGCAGACGCTTCTGGACACCGACGAGGGGTCGCGGAAGGTCGGTGAGGTGGCCATCGGCACCAACTACGGCATCACCCAGTTCACCAGGAACATGCTCTTCGACGAGAAGATTGGCGGCACCTGCCACTTCGCCATCGGCCAGTCGCTGCCCGGCTCCGGGGGAGTCAACCAGAGCACCCTCCACTGGGACATGCTCTGCGACCTGCGGACCGGTGGGCGTTACACCGCCGACGGCGAGGTTTTCCACGAAAACGGCCGCTTCGTAAAGCCGATCGAGTTCTAGCCCGCTCGTGAACGGTTCGACTCTCCCCGTTCACGGATGGAAGGGCCGGTTAAGACAAGGGGCTTCAGCCCCTTGGTTCCGTCAGCAAGGGGTTAAAACCCCTTGTCTTATGTCTCAATTAATGTAAACAGGGTGGAGAAAATCTTCGGTAGAGGGTCGAAACAGTCGAAACCCAAAAAAAGGGACCGTCGCCGACGGTCCCTTTCCGCATGATAGAGGCAAGGGGTTTAAACCCCTTGTCTTCCTTATCGGGAAAATTAGCGGACCACGACCAGACGGGTCGTTCGGACCGCGGAGGCGGTTTCCAGCTTGAGGAGGTACACGCCGCCGGCCAGGCTGGAGGCATCGAAGCCCAGGACGTGGCGTCCGGCGGGCAGAACGCCCGAGTGGACGGTCATCACCCGGCGCCCGGCGGTGTCGTAAACGGCGACGCTCACTTCACCGGCGTCGACGGCGGCCAACTCGAAGCTCACCGCGGCCGGCCCCTCGGCCGGGTTGGGGAAAGTGCCCAGGATGCGCGTGCGGGCGATGTCGCGGCCGTACAGCTCGCACTCGGCCGGACCGTAGAACCGGCTGCTCCCGTCGGGGTTGACCACCTCGAGGAGATAGGCCACGCGTCCGGTGTCGGCCTCGGTGTCGAGATAGCGCCAGGGGCCGTTGCCGGTGAGGGGATTCTCGTTGAGCCTCTCCCGGCTCACCCCGTCCTCGGAGAGACGGTGGATGTTGTAGCCGGCGGCCTCCTCGGGCCTGGACACCGACCAACTCACCAGGGCTCCGCCGTCTATGGGATCGGCGCGGAAACTGACGACCTCGACGGGCGATTCGATATCGGGCTTGAGGGTGGGATCGCCGATGAGGGTCATGCCGTAGAACCAACCGCGGGCGTCCTGCTGCGTCCATCCGCCGTATTTACCCTCGGCGACCTGGCTCATCCAATAGCTGAAAGCATCTCCCCAGGTCATGCCGTCCCGCACGGCGCCGTAGAACACCTGGAACTCAAGCATGGAGCCGGTCTTCGCCGAACCGATGGAGATGAGCCCCTTTGAGTCCGGGTCCAGGGTGTAGATGCCGCCCATGTTGTTGTCCGTGGTGTAACGGGCGTTGGAGCAGGCGAAGAGGTTGTGCACCGCCCACTGGTGATCGGTTGAGTTGACGTAGGCGTTGTTCACGTAAACGCCGTCGTGAAAGGCGTGGACCGACGCCGAGGAGTGGCAGCACAAGAGGATATGCTCGTAGGTGACGTCGTTCAGCCGGTCCATGTAACCCTGGCCGGTGACGTCGGGCCACGAGTGTATCTCGTTGTCCGAATACACGTAGCTCACCTGTGAACCCCAGAGATCCCCCCAGGCCGCCCAGTCGTAGTCCACATAGGTCAGCGAGTTGCGCTCCAGGGGCCAGTCCCCGGTGCGATAGTCGTGGTTCCGCTCGAACCAGGCGTTCACCAGCTCGGCCTCGTCGCCGCAGAGATAAAGGTTGTGCGCGGGCACGCGGCCGAAGTAGATGTCGGGCTCCATGTCGCCCGAGCCGTCGGTATGGATGTCGTAGATACCGTTAAATTCGCCATCCGGGGATGCTTTTTCGGACCAGTGGCCGTCGAGGTCCATCAGGAAGAGGTCGCAGGGGAAGCTCTCGTAACCGATGTCGACCCAGAAGATGCCCTCGAACCAGGCCGAATCGAAGTCGCCGATTAAAACGGTCCCGTCCATCCCCAGGGCCCACTGGGCCTGCAGCTCGGCCCGCAGGTCTTCCGGCGAGATGACGCCCGAGATGGCCACAGTCACGGTGTAGCCCTCCGACTCCAGGTCGGCGACCCAGGTGTCCAGCCCCGCGGTGATTTGGGGGTACAGGTCCTCGTTGACCAGGACGTAGAGGTCGTCGCCGGGGCCGTTCGGGCTCTGGTGGACGGTGATGAAGTCGGGCTCGCCGTAGGGGGTGCGGCGGGCCATGTACTCATCGTGCGTTTCCGTGGGCGGCGCGCCCTCGTAGAGGCGGGTGATGGGGATGCCGTCCGGATTCGCCAGGACCGGCACGATCAACAGAAGAAAAAGCGGAATGGCCCGTCTCATTTTCGACCTCCAGGATCCTATACGATGGGTAATGTCGGCTCAGTCCATGGCCACTATAGCGCAATAATCCCCCCTTGACAACAACGGCTCTACTGAAGGTACCCCAGGGAGCGCAGGTTGTCCAGGGCCGGGTCGAGCTCCTCCAGGGTCACCGCCTCGAGGCTGTAGTCCCCGTAAGTTGCGACGCGGGGCCAGTCCGCGGGCGACGTGTCCGCGCCGGGCAATTCCTCGGACAGGGGGAGGCCGCAGAGATGGAAGAGGAAGGCCGCCGCCTCGTAGAGGGTCACCGAATCCGACTCGAACCCCGATTCGAGCGACGGATCGGGGCTCGAAACCAACACCTCGCCCGTTTCGCCCGATTCCGGTCTCAGAACGACGAAGACGGTCGGCTC
>JAPLSK010000199.1 GCA_026398675.1 bacterium
GGGTGGTCTCCAGGGCGCCCGCGAGCGTCACGCCCGGGCCGAAGGGGACGAGCTTGGCCGCCCGGTCCACCGCCTCCAGAGGGACGCCGAGGACGCGCCCCACGTCGCGTATGACCGCCCGCGCCCCCAGCCGGGAGAACGTTATGAGCTGGGCCACGTTGGCCTCGCCGTACTTCCGCTTGACGTACTCGATGACCTGCTCGCGCTGGTCGTCGGCGAAGTCCAGATCGAAGTCGGGCAGGTTGACCCGCTCGGGGTTGAGGAAGCGCTCGAAGAGGAGGCCGTACTCGAGGGGGTCCACGTTGGTGATGCCCAGGACGTACGCTACCAGGGATCCGGCGGCGGAACCGCGTCCCGGACCGACCTCGACCCCCATCTGCCGGGCCTGGTGGACGATGTCCCACACGATCAGGAAGTAGCCGGGGAATCGCATGGCCTCGATGATGCGCATTTCCTCCGTCAGCCGGGCTCTGTACTCATCGCCGCAGTCGGGGAGGCGCTCGGGGAGATTCTCCGACAACAGCTCGCGGAGGTAGGCGCTCTCATCGCCGTGGCCTTCGGGTACGGGGTAGGAGGGGAGCTTCCCGCCCAGGGGGTCCAGCTCCAGGTCGAGGCGGCACCGCCGGGCAATCTCCTCCGAGGCGGCCAGCGCCTCGGGGAGTTCCTCGAAGGTCTTCGCCATCTCCTGGGGGCTCTTGAAGTAGAACTGATCGGAGGGGAAGCGCATGTGGTCCGGGTCGGCGAGGGTCTTCCCCGTCTGGATGCAGAGCAGGACCTCGTGGGCGCGGTGGTCGGCGTGGTCGAGGTAGTGGCAGTCGTTGGTCGCCACGGTCCCCAGGCCTAGCTCCCGGGCCAGGGACAGAAGGCCGTGGTTGACCTTACGTTCCTCGTCGAGCCCGTGGTACATCAGCTCCAGGAAAAAATTCTCCCGGCCGAAGATTTCCGCGTACCAGCCGGCCGCCTGCTTCGCCCCCGCGTAGTCGTCGGACTGCAAGAGGCGCGGTATTTCCCCGGAGAGGCAGGCGGAGAGGCACACGAGGCCCGCCGAGTATTTTTCCAGAATTTCCCGGTCAATCCTCGGCTTGTAGTAGAAGCCCTCGGTGTGGGCGAGACTCGTGAGCTTGATGAGGTTTCGATAGCCCGTCTCGTCGGCGCAAAGGAGGAGGAGGTGCTGGCGGTCCTTCTGGGAGGAATCCTTGTCGAAACGGGAGCCGGGGGTCAGGTATGCCTCGCAGCCTATGATGGGCACGATGCCCCGGCGACGGCAGGTCTGGTAGAAGCTGATCGCACCGAACATGTTGCCGTGATCGGTCAACGCCAGGGAGCCCATGCCGTACTCCACGGCCCGGGAGACCATGTCCTCCACGCGACACATACCGTCGAGTACCGAGTACTCGCTGTGGTTGTGGAGATGTACGAAGGGAATGTTCTGGGAGCCGTTGGTCATGCGCGGGTTTTGCGGGGGAGGGTCAATCCTCGTCGGAGCTCGAAAGACGATACACCACCGTGCCTCGGATGAGCCAGGCCGAACCTTTGGTGGCGGCGAGGGGAAAGTCGGCCTTGGGCAGTTCGCGGTTCACCGGTCGGAGATCGGCGGTCCGCACCGGCAGAAGACCGCCGTCCGTCAGGCGGAGGATGAGCTCCGACCCACAGACCAGCGGTCTTTCCAGGGCCAGTCCGCTGCCGAGGTTCTCCACCTCCGCCACGTTCCCGCCGTCGGCCAGCAACCTGTATATCCGGCCGTCGCCGGAGGGAATGAAGAGGGAGCCCTCCCAGAGCGTCGGGTTGCCGAGGGGTCCGGAGAGCTCCTGTTCCCAAAGGAGGGAGCCCGAATCCAGGGACAGGGCGATGCAATGGTTGGAAGCGGCGATGTAGACGGTGTTCCCCGTGATGATCGGCTGCGGCGAACGGTCGGTGGGGACGATGGAGCCCTGAATCTGGTAGCGCCAGAGCTCGCCGCCGTTGAAGCCGTCGAAAAGCACCAGGGAGCCGTCAATGAAACTGACCAGGAGCTTCTTCCCCGCCGGTGTGGGGAAGAGGCCGGCGGGGCGGGCCTGGCTCGAGATGGACCACAGGAAGCGCAATTTGCGCGGCGTGGCCAGATCGAAGGCGTAGATGGTGCCCTTCTCGTTGGCCACGTAGAGCTGCCCCTCGGGGCCCAGGGCGGGGATTCCGGCCAGACGCTCCTCGATGTTGTGGGAGGCGATGGTCGAGCCGTCGGTGTCGCGCAGTGAGAGAACCTGTCCCGAAGCGGTGATTATCTCCTTCCGGTAGACCAGCGGGGGGTGGTCCACCGGGATGTCGCTCTGTTGCCAAACCTCCTCGCCCGAAGCCAGGGAGTAGGCGGCCAGGGTGGCCCCTTCGAGGGGGACGAGGACCCAATCGCCGGAGAAGGTCGGCTCGCTGACGGGGGCCGATGGCAGAGCCAGAACGGATTCGGCCTGGGTAGCCTCGCCGAGAAGGTTCTGGATGCCGCCGGGGAGAAAGCCGCGCGGGGATAGGGTGTCGGCCAGCATCCCCGGGTCTTTGCCGCCGAACACGAGGAAAAAGACCGTGATCAGAATCGCGGCTCCGCCGCCGATGACGGCCGGCAGGAGCCACTTTGGCTTGGTTTTTTCCTGGGTCTGTTGCCAGAATTCGCCGAGACTGGCGAGGATGGCGAGCCCCTCCCTGGCCTCTTCGCAGTTGGAATCGCCGGAGATCACCTGGGAAAAACTCTCCGCCGCCCGGCGGAACTCGGTCACCAGGTTGTTGCCCAGGATGAAGCGGGCGCGCTTGAGCTTCCTCTCTCTTTCGCCCACCCTGGAGAGGAAGGCGCGGGTCGCCGGCAACGCCTTGCCCGTCCCGATTTGCGTCTCCTGGATGAGGTTCTCAATGGCGTCGGACAGAAGGCCCATCCTGGCCTGCCGGACCGTCTCGTCCAGAGTGGAGTAGAAGGACAGGTGCCCGATGGAGTTCGTGGGGGCCGGTTCTCCGGCCGCAATGGCGTCCAGGGCCTCGGCGTCGGTGTCCACGACCTGCAGGCTCTTCAGGTCAGTATCCTTGGCCAGGGCACTGAGCAGACCCTCCAGGATCATGCGGCGGTCCGCTTCCTGGGCGCTCGAGAGCCGGGAGAAGTCTATGAATTCCCCGGTCAGGTCCTCCTCGCCGGCCATGGAGGTGATGGAGAGAGAGTAGGCGCGCCGGAGCCGCTCGCGCACGTCCTCGACGGAGTTCACCCGCTTGTCCGGGTCGCGCTGGATCATGGAGATCAGGAGCTCTTCCAGGGACAACGGGACGCCCCGCACGGTGAGCTCGTCGGCCTCGCCCCCACCCTCGGTGTAGGGAAGGTGGCCGGTGAGTAGCTGGTAGAGGATGACCCCCAGGGAGTAGATGTCGGACCGGGCGTCGAAGTGGCCCCCGGCGGCCAGCTCCGGCGCCTCGTAGATTTTCTCCTCGGGCGAGAGCGGGCGGGGGTGTTTACGGCCGAGGAAGGTGATGTCGCGCAGAAGGACGTGCCCCGAATCCTGGAGGATTATCCCCGAGGGCGAGAGCCGCCCGTGGATGATGAAGCGCTTGTGTAGGTAGACGAGGGCCGTGGCGATCTGGATGCCGATGCGGAGCATCTCGACGGGCGCGAGGGGGGCGCGCTTCTCGATGTGCCGCGCCAGGGAGTGCCCGTCGGCCTGCTTCATCACCACGAAGTAGTTGTCGCCGAAGCGGCCGAAATCGTGGACGGGAAGGATGTTGGGGTGCTCGAGGTTGGCGGCGAGGTTGACCTCCTCGCGGAAGGCTTCCAGCGCGTCCTCCTCCTCCACGGGGTTCGGGGTTTCCGACCCCTCCGCGGTGAGGCCGTGGGGGAGGATCTTCAGGGCGACGATGCGATCCAACTGGGTGTCCAGGGCGCGGTAGACGATACCCGTCGAGGTCGTCCGGAGCTTGCGCAGTACGCGGTAGCGGCCGAGGGTCTGCCCGACGAACTCCCCGGCGCCCTCGATGAGCTCGAGCTCGGAGTCGGTGGTGGTCTCCGTGGCCAGGTCAGGCATGCGCGTGCCGCAATGGCGGCAGAAGCGCGCGTGATCGGGGTTCTCCTTGCCGCAGGCGGGACAGTACACGCCGACCTCCAGGGAGGCTCTAGAGGGGTATCATTGTAGCATACCGGGTCGGATTACACCGCCCCCGCTATGAGGGCCCGCGGTCCCGGTTTCCCGATGTCGATCCTTAGAAAAAGCCGGCCCCCGTCTTCTGTCGGACGGCGCCGGTTTCAAAAAGCCCCTGTCAATTCTACCAATAAGAAAGGCGCCGTTTACAAAAGAGCGGCCCCGACTCCAGAACCGCCCCGTCGCTGTCCCCGCTACGCCCCCGTCGCCGAGCCTCTGTACCCCGTATCAATCCCGGCCCCGCTATACCCCCTAGCCGGCCCTCCACGTCCCCTCGCCGGTCCCGGACCGACTACGCCCCTTCGCCGGCCTCCTTCAAGAGGTCGCGGAAGCTGGTCCATTTGTTCTTGGTCGAGTAGATGTAGTCGTGCTTGGCCAGCGTTCCGTTGCGGATGTACTTGACCAGGGTCGCGTAGCTCATCGGCCCCATTTCCTTCTTGGAGTCTATGAGGTAGATGTAGATGTTGTCGGGCGGGATGAGTCCGGGACGCGGCGGGAGGTCTTTCTCCTCCTCCGCGGACACCTTGGTGACGGATTTTTTCGTCTCCGGTTCGATGCGGGGCGCGGCGAGGTCAATCTTGACCTCCTCGGGCTCCTCCGCCTCGACGCCGACCAGTTCGCAGGTCTGGGGGTGATCCTTGATGAGCCACCAGCGACCGTCTCCGGTGCCGATGGTGTCGTCCCCCGTGATGGCGCCTTTCCGGATGAGCTTCTTGATGCGCTCGAAGGACCCCGGACCGTACTTGACCCCCGTGGTGGACTTGCGGACTATGAGACCGTCGTCGGGGAGTTTCGGCGGCACGGCCAGGAGCTCGGAGAGGGTGATGGGCGCGTCGGTGGGTGAGTGGTAGAGCTTGGCCTCCTCCTCGGGCTCCAGGCGGGCCGGCACCTTGGAGCCGTCGCCGCGCAGGCGGAAGCCGCAGTTGCCGCAGAAGATGTCCGTCTCGCGGATCGGCTCGCCGCAGGAGGGGCAGACCATGTCCCCTTTGGGGCGGGGGGTTCCGCACATGATGCAGAACTTGCCGTCCGCCTCGTACCGGGTGCCGCAGTTGGGGCAGATGTCGCGTTTAGCGTCCATGCGTCCAGGGGGAATAGGGTAAACCCTCTAACTCCATCGGAGTATGCCAGCGGTCCGGGGCTGTGTCAACCGCGCAGGTTGGACTTGCTGAAAGTTCCCTCGGGTATCGCCACGTCGAAAGTGAGGTTGGACATGGTCACCGTGGTTTTGCCCGCGCCGCGCACCAGGTCGCGCATAACCATGACCGTGGGGTACCAGCGGTCGCCGTACTGGGCGATGCCGCCCATGGTGGATTCCTTCAACAGGGTTCCCGAGGCGGCGAACATGTCCTGCTTCAGCGGCACCAGAAGCTCCACGTCTATCCAGACACGCCGGGTGCGGTAGGTGATGTCGGGCCGCTTGGCGGTCAAAAGAATCACGTAGCAGCTCCGCCCCCGGTAATCCTCGGTTTGTTCCAGCAGGGTGTCGTAGTCGTCGGTGAGTTCGTGGCGCGACATCATATCCTCGTAGGAGTAGTCGCTGCCCAGCATGGAGCGCCGGAGCATGTTGCCGGTCAGCTTGAGCTCCTTGTCCTCGGCGGGGATGTAGAGCCAGAGCTCGTCTCCCAGGCGGAGCTGGCGTGTGCCGGCCTCGCGCTGGGGGTAGGTCACCTCGATGAGGGCGTCGTCCGCGCCCCGGGCGATGATGGTCATGAGCTTGGTGCGCGTGTCGCCCTCCGGGGTCACGATCTCCATCTTGGCCACGGCGGTGAGCGAGTCGTAAACCATGTTGTCGTCCACGGCCTGGATGATTTCCTCGGCGGTGAGTGCGAGGGTGGGAGCCGAGAGGAGGAGGGCGAGTATGATCGGGCGTCGCATCGAATACCTCTTCTGAGGGCAAGGGGCTTAAGCCCCTTGTCTTAGATGAAGCGCAGGGCCCGGGCGGGTTGCATCCGGGCGGCTTTGGTGGCGGGATAGAGCCCGGCGATGACGCTGACGATGATTCCGGAGGCGAAGGCCTTGGCGAGCATCCCGGGCGTCACCAGGGCGTAGAACACGTTGTCCATGGGGATGTTCACCACACTGGAAAGCTGGTCGCCGATGGTTATTCCCACGTTCTGCAAGATCAGTCCGATGGCGGCGCCGAACGCCACACCGACCACGGACCCAATGACGCCTAGCACGGCCGCCTCGCCGATGAAGAGCATGAGCACCTGGCGCCCCTTGGCCCCCATGGCCATCAGCACGCCGATCTTGCGGGTGCGCTCGAAGACGTTGGTCAGCATGGTGTTGGCTATCATGGCCATGGCCAGCACGATCATGATGGCGCGGATGATGTCCATCATCTTCTGCCGCATCTGGATCATATCGAGCATCACCTGGTTAAGCTCCTGCCAGGTGTAGGCCTCGAAGCCTTCGCGGGTGGGCGATTCGACCGGTTCGCCGGTATCCGCGCCCGAAGGCGAATCACCCGCGGCTACCGGCTCCGTCACGGAAGCGACCGCGGCATCGCCGTCGTCCGCCGTCGGAGTCAAGACGGCGAGGGCGGCCAGGACCTTTTCCTTCAGCGCCACGGATTGCAGGGGGTCCTCGCCGTTGACGATGACCGTGGTGGCGGCGTCGGGAAGCTCCAGATACGCCTGCGCGTCCGCCAGGAGCATGAGCGCCCCGCCCTCGTCTATCATCGGATTCGTCGTCGCCGCCAGCCCCACGACGGTCAGGTCAATGGCGGTCAGCGCGCCGTAGGCGGTCCGGGTGACGACGGTCAGCACGTCGCCCGGTTTCAGGCCCAGGAGCTCGGCCATGTGGTAGCCGACCACGCAACAGTCGGCGTCCGAGTCGTTGAGATATCTCCCCTCCGTGATCCGCCCGGCCAGGTTCTGAATCCGCCCGGCGGCCTCGGGCTCGAGGCCCACGAAATACCCGCCCATCTCCTGCCCGCCGAAGGTGGCCAGACCGCCGAAGGTTATCTGGGCCGTGGCGTCCGTGACGCCCTCCGTGTTCCCGAGGGTCTCCATGACCCGGGAGAGGTGGCCGATGGCGATGTCGGTGGGCAGGGTGCGCCTTTCGTCGTAGTACTCCGGGGCGTAGAGCTGCAGGTGGCCGGTGGCCTCGACCGCCTTGTCGTTTATCTGCTTGTCCGTCCCGGCGATAAAGGAGTTGATGACGACGATGGTCGCCAGGGCGATGGCGATGGCCGAGACGGTGATGAGGGAGCGTCTCTTGTTGCGCGTCACGCCGCGGACGGCGAGCTTGAGGTTATTCACGGGGCCCTCCCGGAGCTTCCCGGTAAATCTCATTAAGGATGGAAGGGCAAGGGGCTTAAGCCCCTTGTCTCAACTCCCCGCAATCAGATGAAGCGCAGGGCCTTGGTGGGCAGCATCCGGGCGGCCTTGATCGCGGGGTAAATTCCCGCCAGAACGCTGACTAAAACTCCCAGGCCGAAAGCCTGCGCCAGCATCATCGGCCGGACCATGGCGTAGAGGACCCGGTCTATGGGTACGTTTATAAGAGTGGTGAACTGGTCGCCCAGGTCTATACCGACGCTCTGCAGAATCAGTCCGACCCCCGCGCCCAGAATGACGCCCGCCAGGGAGCCGATGGCCCCGAGCGTAGCCGCCTCACCGAGGAAAATTCCGAGTATCTGGCGCCCCTTGGCGCCCATGGCCATCAGCACGCCGATCTCCTGGGTGCGCTCGAAGACGTTGGTCAGCATGGTGTTGGCGATCATGGCCGCCGCCAGGATGATCATGATGGCGCGGATGATGTCCGTGATCTGGTTTTTGAAGTCCAACAGCTCGAAGATGAGGTGGTTCAGCTCGTACCAGGTGTAGCCCTCGAAACCGGCTTTGGTCGGGGCCTCGACCTGCTCCGTCGGCACCTCGAACCCCCCGGTGGGAGCCTCCGCGAAAAGCGGCACCTCCTCCTCGGCGGCGGGCGCAACGGTTTGGGCCGGCTTCTCCTCGGGTTTCACCCCGGAGTTGAGCGCGGCGAGGATGGCGTCCTTGAGCTCTTCGGTTTTTTCCGGATCCTCCCCGTTGACGATGA
>JAPLSK010000200.1 GCA_026398675.1 bacterium
GGTGTTCAATACGTCGCACCGAGGGGCGATTTTTTAATGCCTGAAAAAACCGAGTAGCCGAGCGTTTTTACGAGCACGGAACCCTTGAGAATTTTACGAAGGGCAGCAGGAGCAAGGAAATGAGGACGAACACCCCCGACACGAGGAAAGCCGCCCAACTGCCGACGGTCTCCCAGAGCCAGCCCGCCAGCCAGCTCGCGGGGAGCGCCGCCAGCCCCATCACCAGGCGCGTCGCCCCCAGGATGGTCCCCCGCAGCTCCGCCGGCACCAGCTCCACCGCCGAGCAGCTCAGGGCGGGTTCGAAGAGGCCCGTGCACAGGCCGTATAGAATTAACAGAATTATGGACCACCAGCCCGACGGTCCGAGGAGGGCGACCCCGCAGAGCAGGATGAACGAGAGAAGGGACAGGACCAGGACCGGCCGCCGCCCGAAACGGTCCAGCATCCGTCCTCCCCGGTAGGAAGCCAGCGCGGCCGTCGCAGTCATCGCCAGGTACGTGAGCGGAATCATTCCCGGAGAAACCCCGTTCCTCTCGGCGTAAACGAGGAGCAGGGAGTAGGAAAAGAGGCCCAGGGAGGCCACGAAGACGAAAAGGAGAAAGAGGCGGCTGTTGCGGTCGAGTTGGCGGAGGGAGAGCCGCTTCGGTTCCCGCTTCGCGCGGGATTCGGGGAGGGTCAGGAGGATGACCAGGGCCGCGACGACGCACGGCACGGCGGCGATATAGAAAATCCAGCGGAGCGGGATTGTGTTTACAAAAAGCCAGGCCAGAAGGGCCCCGGTAAAGGCTCCGCTGTTGTCAATCGCCCGCAGGACGCCGAAGGCCCATCCCCTCTTTTCGGCGCCGTAAACGTCGCTCAGCATGGCGTCCCGGGGCGCGCCGCGGACCTTGCCCAGCCGGTCCACCACCTTGGGCCCGATCATCTGTCCCGGCGTCCGGGCCAGCCCGAAGCCCAGCTTGCCAAGCGCCCCGGCCAGGTAGCCCGTCCAGATGAATATCTTCCGCCGCCCGAGCCGGTCCGAGAGGTAGCCCGAGGCCATCTGCGCCAGGGAGACGACGGCCGTTCCGAGCCCGTCGAGAAAGCCGATGAAGGCGGTCCCCGCCCCCAGGCCCAGGAGGTACAACGGCATGATGGGCAGCAGCATGTCCGAGCCCATGTCGTTGAGGAAGCTGGAGGCCGAGAAGGACCGCAGTATGCGCTTGCGCGTTTTGTCGTCGTCCATCTTGGGTTTCCTTCGACCGGGGATGGGTGTAGTATAAAATAGAGCCGAGTGTTGTGGGGTGGTCCGGGTGCGGGAGCGGGATGGCCGAGTTCTTCCATGTTTTACAGACAGCCGCAGCGGGGATTAAAATCCCCGCCCTACATCATCGCACCCTGCGAGGTCTTGGCCGGGGTGCGGGCTGCCACACGAATCGGCCCCCTCTCCCTCTTAGGGAGAGGGTTGGGGTGAGGGTAAGGGTTGGAACGGCGGGGATAGGAATCCCCGCCCTACGTTTCTCCCTCTCCCTGTGGGAGAGGGATTAAGGATTAAGGGTGAGGGCTGCCTTAAAAAAGCGGGCCGACCTGAAGGTCGGCCCCTACGAGTCTTTTTCGCGATTGGGGTTGGGTGTTTAAACGGCGGGGATTCGCCGGGGCGTTACTCGCGTTGCTCGTTTTGCCGGGGGCATAGCTCGCTTCGCTCGGTTTAAATCCCCGCCCTACATTATTCGTTCGCAGGGGCGATTCACGGCATCCCGAAGTACACGCCCAGGCCCACGTAGGCGCTGCTCTCGAACACCTCATCCTTCTTCAACATGAAGCTGTACCCGCCCTGCAGGCCAATTCCCATGAAGGGATTCGGCTTGATTAAAACCTCGACGCAGGGGTCGACGAGCCAGAAGGCGGACTCATAAAGCTCGTAGCGGTACTCGTGGTCCGGGTACTCCTCGACGAGGTGCCGGAAATCGTACCCCCCGGCGCCCAGAAGGACCGGGAGCGAGACGGTGAGCCAGTCGGTGAGCGCGAAGTAGGGCTCGACGGTGAAGCCGCCGAAGCCGACGCCCGAGTCGTTGTTCTCCGCGTCCGCCTCGCCGATGACGGACACGGACCCACCACCGCAGCCGCCGAGGCGCAGCCAGTCGTTAACCGCGCCGAAGCCCCGGCCGCCCAGGACGAGGAAGTGGCCCCCGAAGTTCGACGAGACGTCGGCCAGGTCGTAGAAGTAGTAGCGGACGAAAGGTCCGCCGCCGGCGTAGGAACCGGAGTAACCTCCGTCGGGCCCCACGTCGGCCGAAGCCAAGCCGACGACGAGGGCCAGGATGACCGCAATCCATCTCATGGTGGACCTGCTTTTTTCACGGTTTGGGGTGATTGCCTAAGTCTAGCGTCAAACGGCCGAAGTTTCCGGTCAATCGCGACCCAGCTCGATGCGGGCCGTCTCCAGGCCCAGACGCCTGAGAATCTCCTCCGCCGCGAGGCCGTCCACCGGCTCGGGCTGGAAATCCGCGTTTATCCGGAGCGGGTGGATGTAGGCCCGGCGCGGTTCGTCCCCCCTCAGGAGCACCTCCACCGCAGCCGTTTGGCCTGCGTCGTAGTTCCAGGGCTGATCGAAGACGTAGTTGCCCAGGGAGTAGCAGATGAGCCGGCCTCGGTAGACCTCGATCGGCTCGAGGACGTGGGGGTGGTGCCCGACTACGATGTCGGCGCCCAAGTCTATGGCCGTGTGCGCGAAATTGCGCTGCAGGTTGTTCTCTCCTGGGGCGTACTCGTCGCCGGCGTGGAGGCTGACCACGACCACGTCGGCCTCCTCCGCGGCCCGGGCCAGGTCTTCCCGGAGGAGGTCCAGGCCCCAGGCCGTGTGCCCCGGGGCGTCGTCGGCGGCGACCAGGGAGGCGGCGGCGGCGTACGAGCAGAAGGCGACGGTCAGCTTCGGCGTCGCCACGATGGCGGGCCGGTGGGCCTCCGCCAGATTATGCCCCCCGCCGGACGGCGCGATGCCGTTGGAGCGCAGAAGGTCCACCGTAAAGGCCATCCCCGCGCGCCCCACGTTGCCCGCGTGGTTGTTGGCCAGGGATAACACATCGAAGCCGGCCACCTGGAGCGCCTCCACCTGTTCGGGACGGAGCTGGAACTCGAGGTGGGCCGGGTTCGGATCCGGGTGCTCGCTGAAGAGCGACTCGAGGTTGGCGAAGGCGACATCGGCGTTGGCGGTCAGGAAGAGATTTTGCCGGAAGGGCCAGGCCGTGTCTTCCATCCGCTCGGATTGGTCCCGGACCCCCCGCGCCAGCATCACGTCGCCGCAGAGAACCAGGCTGGTGGTGGCCGTCTCGTGCGGTGGCGTGACTGCGCCGTAGGCTCGAAGCCCGCGTGTGGGTCCGATGAGCTTCGAGCCGAAAAAAAGCCCGGCCCAGACGAGCGCCGAGACCAGGGCCAGGGCCACCAGGGACATCCACCAGGGCGGAACCCTTCGGGTCATGGGTTGCTCTCGGTCAGCCCGCCGCCGGAGAGCCTCAGGTTGCGCCAACATTCGAGCGGCTCGGATGCGGTGAGGAGGATGCCGCAGGAGACAAGGGGTTTAAACCCCTTGTTCTGCAGAAATTCCAGTACCCGCGCCCCGTGCCCGGCGCCCAGCGGGGCGAGCGCCTGGTCCAGGGCCAGAAAGGCGTGACCCCGGCTGAGCATCGCGCCCAGGTGCAAGAGTTGGTTCTCGCCCGCGGAAAAGGGGCCCTCCCTGCCGAACAAATGTTCGGCGCCGAGGAGACGGGCGATTTCCGCATCTAAGACCCGCGCGCGAACCAGGAGGGGAGCGGGAAAGGGCAGATAACCCACCGGGGCGGCCGCCCGGCCGTCGGGCGGAGAGTAGGGTGTGCCGTCCAGGGTCAGGCCGCCCTCCTCGGGGGAAAGGACGCCGGCCAGTAGCCGGCAGAGGGTCGTCCGACCCGAACCGGGTCCGCCGGTTACGCAGAGGCGGTCGTCCGATGATATTTTCAGGGAATAGCGGCCCAGGGGTGAGGGTCCGCGCCCTTCCAGGAGTAACTCAGCCACGGAGAAGCCGCTCCACGGCCTCGAGCACCGCGTCCGTGCCGACGGCCTCCACGCAGGACGGGCTCGTGTCGCAGGTACGGCGGTAGCAGGGGGCGCAGTCGTAGTCGCTCAGGAGTTTTTCCCCCAGGCCGTGGAGGTCAATCACGGGGGTTCCTACGGCCAGCGCCACGTGTAGCCCCAGAGTGTCGCCGGTGACCACGACGGCGCATTTTTCCGCCAGGGCGGCGAAGCGCAGGAGCGGGTTGTCGCTCCCACCGGACAGGGCGTTGGGGGCCTCCGCCAGGACGTCTATTGTTCGGGCCTCGGCGGGGCCGCCGAGGATTAAAAAATTCCATTCCGGCCGACGGGTCATCAGCTCGGCATAGCGCCCGGGCGGCCAGTTCTTGTTGGCGAAAACCCCGCCCGCTCCGATGTTCAGGCCGACGAGCGGCGCGCCGGGGTCCAGACCCTTTCCTTTCATCTCTCGGTCCAGGATATCCGCCGCCTTCCCCCGGTCCTCCTCGGACGGTCGAAGCTCGTAGGGCTCGCCCTGGTAGTCCAGAGTCAGGGCCTCGGCCAAGAGCTCCTGGTACGACCGGGTGTTTTTGGAAAATTTTTCCTCGTCGTCGAGTCCCAGCCGCCAGTAGTACTCCGCCTCCGGGTTGGAGACCACGAGGGCGCCGCGCCCGTCGTGGGTGAACCCCCACCGCTCCCCGGCCTCCACCGAGAGGCCCAGCCCCGTGGCCGCGGGCTCCTTGTCCAGGACATACACGGCGTCGAAACGCCGCCCGCGCAGGCCGACGACCGTTTCGAGGTCCAGCGGCAGGGCCCGGTCAACCAGTGGCTGATTCGCCACCAGGTCCAGGGCCTTGGGATGGGTGACCCAGGTGAGGAAGGCGTCGTCGCCGTGACGCCGCCGGAGGGAGGGTAAAAGGGCGGTGGTGCGCAGGACGTCGCCCAGGGCGCCCAGCTTTACCACCAACACTTCCGCGCCGCGCGGGGCGTGGTGCGGGCAGTCCGGGCACAGGCGCTTGAACCGGCAGGGCCGGTCGCCCAGATACCAGCGGCAGTCCGTGCGGGCGTACCACTCGGTCATCTTCCGCCTCGGGGTGACTCGGAGAAGAGCGTCACTGGGCCGGTCAATGGGGGATGTAGGGGGAGAGCCCGTACTTTTCCTGGAGCTCGGAGGCCGTCTTGGCGGCCTCATCCAGGTTGTGGAACGGCCCGACCCGGACGCGGTACAGCGGCTTCTCGTCGGAGGCCAGCGGCTCGACGACATAGGCCGTATACCCGTCGGCGCCCAGCTTGTCCACCAAGCCCTGGGCGTTCTCCGGATTACCGAAGGCCCCCACCTGGACCGAGTAGGTCACGTTGCCGTCGGTGGAAGCGGTCCCCGTCTCGGTGTGCTGGCCGTTGCCCTCCATGATTTTAACCAGCTCGGGCGGGAGCTCCAGGGGCTGCTCTTTGGGCGTCTCCCCCTCGGCCACCTCGTTCGGCATGACGACGAGATCCCCTTCGCTGGTGTAGAAGACGAGCTCGCGGGTGTTTTCCCCGTTGGGGTTCACGTCGGGGGCCTCCACGAGGACCTCCTGGGCGTCCTCACCCTCGTGGGTGACTTTTTCGCAGGTCTGGGTGAGGAGAAAGGTCCCGCCGGCGACGATTATCACCAGGGCCAGGATCAGCCCGGTGAAAGCGATCCCGGTCTTTTTCCTCGTGGGCGGCACCGGTTCACCGTACTGGAGATTATCCACGGCCGACCTCCTGGCAGAGCTCGAACGCCGTCGTGCCGAGCCCCAACTTCTGCGCCTCGACCAGCTGGACTCCCGGGTCCACGTTCCGATATATAAAACGGAATTTGTCCTGTCCGGGTTCCGCGCCCTCGGCCGCCGAGCCGGGGATGGCGGGGGCTTCGTTGACCAGTCGCCAGCACGCGGCGTCCACGGCCACCGGGTCGGTGCCGGCCAGGATGCCCAGGTCGGGCACCAGGGGCGGCCCGTTGAAGGGGTAGCAGTCGCAGGCCGGGCTCACGTCGGTGACGAAGTTGACGTAAAAGACTTTCCCCTTGAGTGCTCTCGTCAGGGCCGCGGCGTACTCGACGATGCGCCGTTGCACCTCGACCGGCGCCTGGTCCCAGCGGAAGCGGATGGCGTTCTCCGGGCAGGACATGAGGCAGTGGGCGCAGCCGGTGCAGCTCGCTTCCCGGATCGCGGCGGTCCCGTCCTCGATTTCTATCGCGCCGGAGGCGCACCACTCCAGGCATAGGCCGCAGCCGGTACAATTTTTTGCGTCCACAAAGGGCTTCGATTGGTTGTGCATGTAGAACTTGCCCGCCTTGGTGGCGCAGCCCATGCCCAGGTTCTTGAGCGCACCGCCGAATCCGGTCACCTCGTGGCCCTTGAAGTGGCTCAGGCAGACCAGGGCGTCGGCCTTGGCCACGGCGGCGGCGAGATGCACCGGCGGGTTCCCCTCCACGGGCGACGGGACCGTTACCGCTTCGTCGCCCTTCAACCCGTCGGCCGGGAGGAAAGGCGCGCCGACATTCACGCTCGCGAAGCCGTGGCGCTCCGCCGTGCGCATGAGGTCCAGCCCGTTGCGACGCCGGCCGGTGTAGAGGGTCGTCGAGTCGGTCAAGAACGGCTTGCCCCCGAGCTCCCGAATCAGGTCCAATACCGCCTCCGTGTAAGGGGGGCGGATGTAGGCCAGATTGCCCGGTTCACCGACGTGGAGCTTCACCGCGGTGATGTCGCCCTTCCCGATGATCTCCGGCAGGCCGGCGGCTCTCAACATCGGTACGAAGAGGGCCAGGGAGCTTTTCCGGCGGCTCTCGGTCAGGCTCAACAGGTGTACCCGGGAGGACAACCTCACCTCGCTTTTCGGCGATTATAGCGGCAAAACGGGCTACTGTAAAGCCGTGACCGCCCAATACAAAGGCGGTCCCGACGGGCCGCCTCCCCCACCGAACAGACGTTCGGTTCACCGCTCGTCCTCGGGCGGTACATCGCCGAGCCAGTCGTAGTCCTTCCCGATGCGGAAGAACCCCGGGAATTTCTCGAAATCCTTGAGGTCATCCTCGGCGGTCTTGCCCAGGAGACCCACCCGGACGAGCTCGAAGACGATTTTGCCGAAATCCAGCGGCTTCTTGACCCCCCATTCGGCGAAGACCTCGCCGGCGAGCGGTCCGAAGTGGTTGCGGCCCAGTTCGACCAGCCCGGCGAGGAGCTCCTGTCCCGTGATGTGCCGCGGCTCGGAGAGGCGACCGACGATATGCCCCACCGCGGCCAGGACGAAGCGGTAGGCCCGGTGCGAGTAACTCTGGTCGAGGTTGCCGAAAACCTCATCGAACTTGTCTAGGGGCTCACTCATGGCGTGGTAAGTCTACCCGATGCGGGGACCGGGGGCAAGGGCTTACCCCCCGAAGGGGTCGTCGAACCAGAGCCGCCCCAGGCGGAAATGGGCGAACATGACGAGGGCCGCGCTCCAGCCGGCAAGCTGGACCAGCTCGAAAAAGAAGCGGGTGACGGCGTGGAAATCGGCCATCGCGGTGTGGTCGGCGAAGAGGGGCAGGAGCGCCGGAAGCGCGTAGTAGAGCGGATCCCACACGAGTGGGAGCCCGAAGGAGATTGCGACCACGACGAGCCCTACGCCGATAGCGGCCGGAACCGGCAGGTGCAGCCGGAGGAGATAACCCAGCGACGTCATGAACAGAAGACCGGGGATGAGGAGGAGCACCGCGTCCAGGATGAGGGCGTAAAAACTGCCCGTCGCGGCCCAGAGCGCGACCCCCCCCGTCAGCGAGAGGAAGAGGAGCGCGGTGAGGGCCATGGCCAGCGCGGCCAGGAGACGACCCAGAAGGTACGTGAAGCGGCCCGAGGCCCGGGTGGCGCCGAAGAAGAGCCACGGCGTCCCGGCGGCCTCGCCGGCGGCGTCCACTCCGAAGAAGAGCCCCAGGAGCAGGCCTATCGGGAAATAGGCCAGCGACTGGAGGTTGCGGGTGAGGAGGATGAGCTGCTGGCCCAGCGGAGCCTCGATGATGCGCCCCGTCAGAGCCAGGCCGGCGACGATGAGCGTGCCGAGCCCGACCAGGTAGGCCAGGAGGAGCCGCCGCCGTCGGAGGGCGTCCACGACGCCGTAGGTAAACCAGACCCCTAACATCCGCCACCGTCCAAGTACAGGCACGAGGACGGTCCCAGCCACGCCGGGAGGAGCTCGAAGATTTTTTGCCGGATGCCGGCGTCCAGACCGTCCAGGGGGTTTTCCGCCAGAATCAGCACCGGCTCCGCGGCGAGGGCCGTCGCCAGGCCGAGCTTGACCCGATCCGGCCAGCTCAGCGTTCCCGACGGTCCGTTCCCGTTCGGCAGCCCCAGCGGGGCGAGCAGCCGCTCCGGGTCGTAGAGCCTCGACCCGCCCGTGCGGGCGGTCAGAAGAAGGGCCTCGGCGGGGGTGAGGGAGGGGAAGGGCGGTTCACCGAGCCAGACGGCGACGCGGTTTCGCGGCGGCGTGTCCTGTACGACGAGGGTGACGGGAGGCGCGGAGCCCGGCACCCAGCCCTCGGGGGGCAGGAGCATCCGCCCCCGGTGGCGCCGGGCGGTCACGATGGCCCGGACGAGGGAGCGGCGCTCGCCCCGGGGCAGGGTGAGCGTGACGAGACCGCCGGCCGCGAGGCTCAGGTTGAGCGGTTCCTGGGTGGGGCTGGCGACGAAATCCACCAGCTGGAAGACAGGCGCGTCGTTCAATGGGGACCCCGGTTGTTCAATGCCCGTGGTCCTTGTCCCAGCAGCACTTCTTGTACTTCTTCCCCGAGCCGCAGGGGCAGGG
>JAPLSK010000201.1 GCA_026398675.1 bacterium
GGACTAAAGTCCCCGCCCTACATTTCAGATTCGGTGTTACGGATAATGCCCCCGACTCACCAGGCGCGACAATACCCTACGCCTCGCCGCCGGCTCCACGGCCGCCGGTCTCCCACCGGCCGCCACCCTTGACTATCCCCCGGTCCGCGCTCTCCAAAAAAGCCGTCAGCCGCGCGATGTCCTCGTTGGGCTCCAGCTCGGCCTTTATCCTCTCCAGGGCCCCCTTGGGCGCCAGCCCGGAGCGGTAGAGGATGCGGTAGGCCCGCTTGATCAGGCCCACGCGCTCGTCGGAGAAGCCGTGGCGCTTGAGACCGACATCGTTGATCGAGCCGACGTGGGTCGCGGGGTAGTTGTAGACGCGCATGAAGGGGGGGATGCCCTGGGTGACCATGCAGCCGCCGCCCGTGTACGAGTAGGCGCCCACGTGGTTGAACTGCTGTACGCCGGTCAGGCCGCCGATTATCGCGTAGTCATCCACCGTCACGTGACCGGCCAGGGTCGCCACGTTGGCCAGAATCACGCCCGAGCCCACCACGCAGTCGTGGGCCACGTGGGAGTAGGCCATCAAGAGGCACCCCGAGCCCACCTGGGTCCGCATGCTCGCCTGCGTCCCCCGGTGGATGGTCACCCCCTCCCGGAGGGTGTTCGAGTCCCCGATGATGGTCTCGCTCGGCTCGCCCTCGAACTTCAGGTCCTGGGGGACGACGCCGATGACGGCGAAGGGGAAGATGGTGTTGTGTTCGCCGATTTTCGTCGGCCCCTCGATGACGACGTGGCTCTTGAGCACCGTCCCGGCGCCGATGGTCACGCCGGAGCCCACGCACGAGAAGGGGCCCACGATGACGTCTTCGGCCAACCGGGCCTCGGGGTGGACGATGGAGCTGGGGTGGACCAGGGGCATTTACCCCCCCGTTTTCGGTATCTTTTTCCCGTTGCCCAACACCTCGACCCCGCCCTCGGGCACCTCGAAGTAGCAGCTCATGATGCCGGAGACGGTCGTTTTTCCATCCACGGAAGCCCGGGCTTTCATCTTGCACAGACCTCGGTGGATGGTGATTATCTCGGTGTATAGGTCCAGGCGATCGCCGGGAACCACGGTGTGCCGGAGCTTCATGTCGTCGAAGCCCCGCAGGAGGATCACCTGGCCCTCCGTGAGATCGTAGGAGAAGTGGAGGAGGATGCCCCCCGCCTGGGCCAGCGCCTCGACCTGCATCACCCCGGGCATGATCGGCTCGCCGGGGAAATGGCCGGTGAAGTAGGGCTCGTTGTGGGTGACGTTCTTGTAGGCCTTGATGTAGCGGAGCGGCTCGACCTCCACTACCCGGTCCACCATCTGGAACGGGTAGCGGTGGGGCAGCTTGGCGAGGATGCCCTTGATGTCCATTATACCGGGCGGCATGGGTCGCGACCTCCCCGATTTATTGTTCCGGCGGGTGAGGATAATTTTCAAAGTATTTTACCACAAAGGGCGCGCCCTGGGCGGTCCCGGTTTCGTTCCATACGGCGGCGTCCCCTCACGATCTCTTGCGTCTTCATGTCGATGTCTCGAGAGCCGTTAGGGCGGCTCGGTGCCAGCGGGCGATGTACTTGTCGGAGAGGTGCTCGGGGCGAGCCGCGAGGTAGTCGAGGCACCAGCACACAAGGCCATCCCAGGCGTCGTCGGGATCGACGGAGCGCAGCGACCAGCCGAGCTCGCCGAGCGTCCAATTCGACTTCGCAGCGTTTCGGAGCATCGACGTGGTCACCCAGTTGGGCTCGTCGTCGGAACCGCCGCGCGCGACCGGCACCACGTGATCGATGGTCGGGAAGAGCTCCCAATACGCGATGTGGCAATCGCTCATCTTCCAGTTGGGATGAGCAGGAAACTCCTCGGGCATGACCTTCGAGAGCAGTCGCAGGGTCGCAGGAAAAACGAGGCGCGCGCCGGAGTAGCGGTCGGTGAAGCGGTCACGCAAGAACACGCGCATCGACTGAAGCTCCGTGTACTTGCGGCCCGTGTTCGCGTGGCGAATGAAGGGATACTCGGCAACGGCAATCGCTCGCGCGGTGTCGCAATCCTCGCGGAGCAGAGCGCCGCAGACCCGCGCGACGACGTCGGCCGGCCCTAGAACGTCAGCCCGCATCCTTCCAAACCTCCTCGGCGAGCTCGCCGAGCACGCTCGCGAGCTTCCCGTCGAAGACCTTGTTGAAGCGCGCGAAGCCCCCCTGGGACTTGAACTGCCCCCGGTCGAGGGACTCGCGGTCGACGACGGTTTCGATCTTCACTTGTTCGGCGGCGGTCGAGCCACTTCGACTGTGGCTCGGTGA
This sequence comes from bacterium, assembly GCA_026398675.1. NCBI lineage: Bacteria > bacterium. The sequence goes on from JAPLSK010000201.1 coordinate 2,308, forward strand.
ACTTGTGCGCCTTACGAAGCCGCTGGATGGCGCGGTCGGCGGCTCCGGGGTCACATGAGCTCCGCCCGGATTTTACGCGCCAGCCCCACGTTGGTGGTGTGCCCTCCCTTGATGCTGATGACGTGGGCCCGGAGCGTCGCGCCCACCAGGGTGAGGTCGCCGAGGAGGTCGAGGACCTTGTGACGGACGAACTCGTCGGCGAAGCGCAGGTTGTCGTTCAATATCTCCTCATCGCCGATGACGATGGCGCAGGCCAGCGAACCGCCGCGGATCAGCCCGGCGCGGCGCAGGGCCTGGACCTCGTGGAGGAAGCAGAAGGTGCGGGCGGGCGCTATCTCTTCGGCAAACCGACCGTCCTCGACGCTGAAGTCCAGGTACTGGCTTTGCAGCACGGGGTGGTCGAAGTGGAGGGCCAGGGAGACCCGGAGCGGTCCGGGATGCGGCAGGACGAGCATCTGGGCCGTGCCGATGTCATGGACGATGGGCCGTCTGGGCTCCAGGTAGCGCCGCGGGGCGTCCTGCTCCACGCGGCCCGCGTCATTTAACGCATTCGCGAAGGGCAGGGCGCTCCCGTCGGTTACGGGGGGCTCGCTGGAGTCCACCTCGATGACCGCGTTGTCTACCCCGCAGCCGGAGAGGGCACTGAGGATGTGCTCCACGGTGTGGACCTCCACCTCGCCCGACCCCAGGGTCGTGCCCCGGGAGGTGTCCGTCACGTAATCGGCGAGGGCTTTTATCTCGGGCTTCCCGGGCAGGTCCACCCTCCGGAAGAGGTAACCCGTCTCCGCATCGGCGGGCAGGTACCGCATCCGGCAGAGATTACCGGTGTGGAGACCGATTCCCGTCAGTTCCACCGTACGGGCGATGGTCCTCTGCTTTTCCGCGTTATCCGCCACCGCGGGCCTCCAGCTCCGCAATCCGCCTCTCGAGCTCCCCGATCCTCTGCATGAGCGCCCGGTGTTCCCGGCGCATCTCGGGCAGGTCGGAGAGGGCGGCCTCGATCTTGGCCGCGCGTCGAACCGGTCGGGCCGGGGAGCCGAACCAGCGTTCCCCGGCGGGGATGTCGCGGGAGACGCCGGACTGAGCGGTGACGACCACGCCGTCCCCGATCACCAGGTGGCCGGTGATCCCGACCTGACCGGCGAGCTGCACCCGGTCGCCGATGGTGCACGAGCCCGAAATCCCCACCTGCGCCGCCATGGCGCTGTCCTCCCCCACGCTGACGTTGTGGGCGATCTGGACCAGGTTGTCTATCTTGACCCCGCGGGCGATGCGGGTCGGCCCCAACGCCCCCCGGTCCACGCAGGTGTTGCAGCCTATCTCCACGTCGTCGCCCGTGACGACCCAGCCTATCTGGGGTATCTTGTGGAAGCGACATTCGGCGTCGGGCGCGTATCCGAAGCCGTCCGAGCCGATCACCGCTCCCGGGTAGACGATGTTGCGCGCCCCGAGCTCGCACCGCTCCCGGATGACCACGTTGGGGTAGATGATGGAGTCGGATCCCACACGGGTGCCATCGCCGATGTATGTCCCGCTCATCACTACGGTCCGGTCGCCGAGCCTGACGTCGGCTCCGAGGGTCACGTGGGGGCCGACGGCGACCCCCTCGCCCAGTACGGCGGAGGGGTCCACCGAGGCCGATGGGTGCACGCCCGCCGGCGGGTAGGGGATGGCCGGGGCGAACCTCTCGGCGATTCGGGTGTAACCGAGGTAGGGGTTGGGGCAGCGGATGTACGCCAGATTGCCGACGGGCGGCGTCTTTAAGTCTATTATCACCGCCGCCGCCCGGCAACGGGGCAGGAGCTTCGCGTAGCGCCTGTTGGCCAGAAAGGTGACCTGGTCCGGGCCGGCTCCCTCGAGGGTGTTTATCCCGCTCACGCGCAACGAGGGATCGCCCCTCTCCAGGGTGCCTCCGGCGATGTCGGCTATCTCCCCCAGGCTCAGAACCACGTCTCCCCCCATCGAAGGGGTGCCGAGGATTCCCACCTACTCCGCTCCGGCGGCGGTGTTCAGCACCTCGATTATCTCGTCGGTGATGTCGTAGATGTCCTTGCCGTAGATGAGGGCCGTCATGTCCAGGATGAGGTCGTAATCGGTCGTCTGGCCGAGCTGATCAATCGCCGCGTAGATTTTCTCGATGAGCTTGTCCAGCTCCTGCTTCTCCCTGGCCTGAAGGGCCTGGATGGCGCCGTCCCGGAGCTGGCTCGCCTGG
>JAPLSK010000202.1 GCA_026398675.1 bacterium
TGTAGCGCTGGCGGGTGCCGAAGGCGTAGAGGTCGTTGCGGAAGACCACGTCCCCGGTGGCCGGGTCGGTCTGGGCGGTGAGCTCCAGCTCGGTGCGGCGCTGGAAGACGAGCGGCTTAAGCGGCTCGGTCGTCTGCAACAGATACCAGGCGGTCTGGCTGGTGAGGTAGGGGTTGAGCGCCACTTCGAAGAGACCGGCCAGGGGGTTGTTCTCCGGGTCGCCCCCCGAGTAGTGGGGGTGCTGGGTCAGCTCCAGGGCGGTGAAGTAGAGCGCGGGCGGGACCATGAGGGTGGTGTTCTCCCTGGAAACCACGTTGCCCCAGGGGGCGCCGTCGGAGCGTCGCATTCCCATCAGCGCCGAGAAGCCGCCCCGCAGCGAATCCGCGTCCAGAAAGGCGTCGGTGTAGTTGCCGAAGGTGTCGCCCGAGTCCAGGGGGTGGGAGCCGAAGAAGAAAGGCTCGCCGTCGTAGCAGGCGTCGGTGAAGCCGGCCTCGAGCACGTCGGTGACGAGGCGTGCCTGGTGCTCAGTGGCGCGCTGGGCCGCGGCGGTGATGGCCAGGCCGATCTGGCCCGACTGGTCGTCCTCCACGGCGGAGCGTTCCAGGTAAAAGCCGAACTCCCAGGTCTTGTTGCGGATGGAGTAGCGCTCGGCCACGCCCTGGTTGATCACCCGGTCGCCGACCCACTCCCGCACGTCGCCCAAAAGGCGCAGCCAGTCGTAGTACTCCTCGGCGGCCCCCGACGCGACCTCGGTGGTGTAGCGCTTCCAGCCGGTGTCCCGGAGCTCGTGGTAGGCGCGGAAAAATTCGGTGCGCACGACCCCCTCGAGCATCTTCGGGGAGAGGTCGCTGGCGGTGGTGAAGGGCATCGGATCCTCCTTTTAAAGGGTTAGGCCGGGGCGCAGTCGCCGGCGTCGAAGCGGAAACGGACGTGGCCGGAATCGGTCACGGCCACGATGAGCCCGGCGTAGACCTCGTTGACGGTGGAGAGCGCCACGGTCTCGTCGTCGGAGCAGAAGGCGCTGGCGCCCACATCTCCGGCGGCGGCGCCGGACTTGGCGATCACGATGGAGCCCTGGGTCACCACGACGACCTCGGTGTCGCCGTTGGAGCCCGAGGAGTTGTCGCCTGAATCCCGGGCCACGCCCACGAAGCGCAGGCCCGCGGTGTCGGCGGCGGGGACGAGGTAGCCGCTCGCGTCGAGGCAGACCAGCGCACCCTTGTAGATCGTCGTCTGCGCGGCGACGGGGAAGGGGAGCTGCCAGCCCGCGGCGAAGCGCTCGTCGTAACGGTTGGCTGTCAGAGCCATGGGAACCTCCAGGTTACCGGTAATCGGGTTTATTCGTTCGAGTTGGGGCCGACCGACCGGCCGGCCCGCGGACGGTTCCCCTCTCCCTTCTAGGGAGAGGCGCGCCTACGGGTTAGGGTGAGGGTCGGTGTTAATAAAAGGGCGGGGTACGGATCCCCCCGCCCTACGTCCAATGTGAAAATGTCTAGGGCGGCCCCTCTGCGGGCCGCCGCGGCGGGGACTAAAGTCCCCGCCCTACATTTAGGCGCACGGCGGTTGGATGGAATCGCGGGCGGGTGTAGACATCCGCCCCTACGTCAAAACCGCCGAACCAACCCGTATGGGCCGACATTCAGGTTGACCCGCGACCTCCCTCTCGCATCAGGGGAGGATTTACGGGTGAGGAATTCCGGCGCAGAGCGAAGCTATCCACTTTGTCCGGCGGTGTTCTCCAGGTAGTAGGCCAGGGCGGCGGGCTCCAGGCCGAATCGCTTTGCCACGGCCTCCAACTCGGGGTCGGCCCCCTCGCGTCGCGCGGAAACGGTCAGGGCGCCGGGCCTCACCCGCGGTCGGTCGTAGCTGGCCAGAAGCCGCTCCCGGTCGTCGTCGCCGGGAAGGCCAGCGGCGAGCTCCAGCACGTCGCCGCGCCGGTCCGGGGCGAGGTGCCCGCGGGCGACGAGCCCGTCCACCCTCTCCTCCAGCCGCCGGAGACGCTCAGCGTCCAGGTAGCTGGAAAGCTCGTGGTTCTTCCTACGACTGGCTGCCAGCTCCACCGCCAGCTCCCGCACACCGGTGAGGGTGACGAAGGGCTCCTGGCGCCGGATGTGCGGCTCGGTGACCAGGCTCACCTCGAGAATGGCGTCCTCCCAGTAGTTGCCGGAATCGTCGGCCAGGGGCCCCAGGGCCAGGGAGGTGTGGCGGATGGTCCCGCCCTCGATGAGCCCGGCCACCTCGGGCCGGGTGATGACCAGGATGGCGTAGAGCCGCTCTCCGTCGTCGGAGAGCTCCAGGTCCTCCACCCATCCGGCGTTGTCCGTGGGCTCGGAGCCGTGGTTCAGGGGGACGGGGATCTGTATCCCGGCCTCCCGCGCTTTTTCGAAGACCTCCACCCAGGCCGCCAGCCGTTCCGGGGTGAACTCCAGCTCGCCGTCGGGGTGCTGGAACGTCCCGGCCCGGGCGACCTCCTTGCGGAACCGCCGCCCGACGGGCGTCTCACCGTTCGCGCCCTCCACGGGGAGGGGATCGAAGGGGCTCTTATCGGACATCATCCTCCTTTAGGTATAAAAAAAGCCACTTCGTAAAGTGGCGATACGTCTAAACATCCTAACACCAGTCAATCACTAACTTTTATCTTTTTCTGATTCGTATTTACCTTGTCTTGATATGTTTAACACACGTGGTTTGCAAATAATTTCTTGGATTTCCATTCCTATTGAAGGATAGAATAGCAATTCAGTACGAACTGCAGTAGCTATTATTGCTGTATCTGAACATGCGGAAACAACAATTTCATTATCTACCAATTCATTAGCATCGCGAGCTAATAAAATAGCTTCCACACATAGGATCATACCAGTAGAAAAAAGTCGAAGTGTTTCTATTATTGCACGTTTTTTTATATCAATACCTTCTGGAATATAGATATCTCTAAATGCAGGATTACTAATAACGACGCGAAAACCATCATCTTTTAATTTTTTTAATTCATCAGTTCTATTTTCATCATTCTCACCTTCCTTCATACCTGAAGGATATGAAACAATTATTATTTTTTCTTTCAGTTTTGGGTATTTATCGACTATTAATTTAGGTCCATCACCTTTTATTGAAAATATTACTGCCTGACAACCTCTATCTACTATAACATCAGCTACAAGAGACATAGTACTTTTAATATTATCCTGACCTTCATTATCATAATAAAGTATCTTATTCATAATAAAGGATTATCTCCTTTTTCGATACTACGTCTGATATATTCTAGAAATACAATCGCATTTGTTTCAATGGGGTTAAGATTTATTAAACAACCATCTCGTCTTTCGTTTTCTATTATATAATCAACATGGTATTCTTTCCCTGTACCACATTTAATGTATGAATCTACACCAATATCACAATCTATACTTATTCTTGAATTATCACCACATTTAAGACGATAAAAACGGAATTTAAAAACAGGCATCCCATCAGTTATAAATGAATTAGCTACTTCATCTATATTGATTCTCCAAAAACAACCAAACACATTAATAAAGCAGTAACACGATAGCCTATTTAATGAAGTATTCAATCCCCTTTTTCGACACGGAATAATTTTAAATTTATTATCATAATCATCTTGTACTAGAGAATCCCATAATGTAGTAACGCACGAATCGTAACTCATTAGGCGTAAAAAAACGAAAGGGCTTGATTTAAATCAAACCCTTCCATACCTAGCGCAGCGTTAGTTGCGCGTTTTTGCTTTTCTCTATGCAGGTATTCTTCATAAGTACCCATTGCTAAGAAGAATCCCTTTGGAAAAACATCGTCTCCATAACCCACTGTATACATCTCATGATAGCGAGCTATCTCTTCGCGACTTAGCTTAAAGTGAAAAACTTCGGTTAGTTTTTCCTCAACATAACGAAATAGATCTCCATTTGTTGTACTAGGTAAATCAAGCCTCAAAGGCTTGTTCATTGTCTACTCCTTAGTCCTCGTTAAAAGCGTTGATAAGTGTAGCACTATTTATAACAAAATTTCAAGAAATTAATTAAACAATGTATATATCTAATATTATCAACTAGATATAGAGAGTCCAAGCTCCTCGCCTATCTGCTCCACGGCCAGGTTTACCTCGCCCTTGCGGATGAGCTCGATCAGGAGCTCCTTGTAGAGCGTCCGCCGGGAACCGGCCAGGGAGGCGATGACCAAACTTGGCCGCGCCCCCGGATGACCGATGAGCCCGGCCAGCGGCTCCAGAAGACCCGAGGAAATCTGCTCCGCCAGCTCCCGCGCGATGCCGTCCAGGGTCAGAAGGAACGTGTTCACCTGCTCGGAGACCAGCGCCAGGCTGCCCCGGTCGCCGTCCTGATAGAGCGCCTTCTCGGGGACGAAGAGGCTGGTGACGAGCATGCGCGAGAGGTAGTTGACCCAGTCCAGGAGGGGAGCGACGTCGGCCGCGCCCTGGAGCAGCTCGATCTCCCAGCCGGGCTGCCCGGCCTCGGCGGGCTGGGGGAGGGCCACGGCGGGATGCTCGGAGTTGATCCGCTTGGCCAGCTCGAGGGCCCGCGTCTCGTTGGCCGGGACGGGCTTGCCCTCGCCGTCCA